>CAMZBG010000007.1 GCA_947304495.1 uncultured Clostridia bacterium
GAAAACTTTAGTAAAACTAATAAAACATTTACCAATGTTTTAGAAAGATTATCAAAAATAGATGAAGCTCAAAAGAAAATAGATAATCTATCTAGTGATATAATCTCATTACAAAGTATCTTGACAGATAAAAAGAGTAGAGGTATCTTTGGTGAAGTAAATTTAAAACATATCTTAGCTAGTGTCTTCGGTGATAAAAATGATAAAATCTATAGATTACAATATACACTTCCTAATATGACAATAGCAGATGCCGTTATCTTTACTCCTGAACCATTAGGAACAGTAGCTATAGATTCTAAATTTCCATTAGAAAACTATCGCTTAATGGTCGATAAATCAATTTCTCAAAGTGAAAGAAATCTCTATGAAAAACAATTTAAAGTTGATGTCAAAAAACATATTGATGCCATTAGCACTAAATATGTAATCCCAGGTGTTACTTCTAATCAAGCTATTATGTTTTTACCCGCTGAAGCTATATTCGCTGAGATAAATGCTTATCATAATGATTTAGTTGAATATGCCTATAAACGTAATGTTTGGTTGACATCACCAACTACCTTAATATCATCACTGACAACCATTCAAGTACTACTAAAAAATATGGAAAGAGATAAATATGCTAAAGTAGTTCATGATGAACTTACAAAATTAGGAATTGAATTTTCAAGATACAAAGAACGTTGGGATAAACTATCAAGAAGTATTGAAACTGTAACCAAAGATGTTGATGCTCTAAATATAACTTCTGATAAAATAACCAAAAAATTTGAGTCCATTAGCGATGTTAAAATTGACGATAACAAATATTTAGAATAATAAATACAGGGTCATAAGAATACACTATTATAGGTGATATTTATGACCCGTATTTTTTTCTTTTTATTTGGCTTTGGCTTGATGACATTAGGGTTTATATATCTAATATTGTATTTAAATATCTTGAATATCGGGTATAATTTTTCATATTATGTCAATTTTATTACTAGAAGATTTGAATGCTATTTTACCCTTATTGGTCTTATTATTATGAATTTATCTATGTATATAAAAGGAGATAAAAACCATGGACTATATCTATGATATCGTATTAAATTTCAAAGAAAAATATTACGATTTTTATGAATGGCATAAAACAGATAAGCTAATTAATATAAAAAAAGTACCCATATATAAAATAAGTACTAAAGATTATCTTAAAATAAAAAATAATATTGTTAGAATCGATAGAAATTCCCTTCCTAAAAATAATAAAATGTTCTTGATAACTAGTGGTATTGAAGTAATGGGTATCCTTATTGATAACAAAGGCAAAGTTATAAAAAAGAGTAGTCTTATCTTTGAAGAAGCTGATGATATTTTATCAGATAAAGATGAAATAAAATATATTGGTATAAAATATCAAATAATTTCTCTAAATAAAGCATTATATATAAGTAGAATTAATGAAGAAAAAAATAAATATATCGACAAGTATTTAAAAAATATTAATCCCCAAAAAGAAGAATATTTCTTAAAATATCTATACTACGACATATATAATAAAGAAGAAAAAAATATCGATATAATATATAAAACATTAATAAAACTATCTAAAGAAAATCTCAATAAATTATATATTCATCTAAAAAAAGTAAATGATGAATTAAAAAAATAAAACTTTCGGAATATTCCGAAAGCTTTTATTTATATTGATTCATATATTTTTTATATTCATCCTGCATTTTTGTATCGATAAATTCTACTTTAGCTTCATCTCTCATATGAATTAAAGCTTTATAATATAGATTTGAATCTGCATTCTTCTTTTCAGTAGCTATAGCTTCTTTAATCTCATCTTTGACATCTTCTAATTTTGGTTTTTCCTTTTGGTCAATCTTATAAACTATATGATATCCATATGATGTAAGTACAGGGCTCTTACTATAACTACCAACAGCTAAACTCTTACATTCTTTTAGATAAGCACTCTCAAGTGAAGCATTAAATGCATTATATCCTAATTCTTCAGAAACGATCTTATCTTTATATTCAGCAATAACATCATCCCAAGAAGTACCTTTGTTAAGCTTACCAATAATTTCGTTAGCTAATTTTTTAGCTTCCTCATCACTAAGTCCGTCTTCCTTGTCAATTGAAACTAAAATATGTTTTGAATTTACATCTCCAAACACTTCATCTTTGTAGTATTTTTCAATTTCTTTATCAGTAATTAATGTCAACACATATTCTTCATAATACTTATTCTTACGATAATCTAATCTTAAACTATCAAGAAATTCCTTTTCAGTACTAAAACCATATTGACTTAAGAAAGTTTCTTTTGTATATCCATAATTACTTTCGTAAGCAGAGTAGTAATAGTCAGCAGTATTCTTAATACTAGTTTCCATTTCACTATCAGATGGATATTTCTTTGTAAGAATCATATCATCGATTGTATTAAGCAATGAACTAACTGAATAATGTTGCTTCATTTCCTCATACAAATCATCAGCTGTAATAACTTTTTCCCCAACGTTAGCTACAGGTTGTGTACCATCCTTTAAAGTAGCGATTCTGTCTGGCCAAAAAATACATCTGAATATAAGCGTTGCTAATAAGAAACCAACAATAAATAGAATAATTGCCTTTCTATTATCATCGACACTCTTTAAAGCATTACTAAATTTTTCTGCATTAAATTTCTTTTCCTTTTTAGTTACAACAATTTCTTCCTTTACCTCTTTTTTAACTTTATCTTTATCCTTTTGTGTCTTCTTAGCTTCTTTTGCCATTATATTATCTCCTCTCTAACACAGTATATATCATAGCAAAAAAAAACTGAAAAGACAATACTTTTTCTATGCTAAGTTGCATATAAACACTCACACTTTTAAAATATTTCCATAGAATAATGTGAAAAGATAAAAAAGGAGGATTGTAAATATGGGAAATTGTGGATCATCATCAGCTATTGTTTTAGTATTGTTTATCCTACTAATAATTATCCTTGGAGCATGGATATAGAATAGGGAGGTATTTATGGATACATGTCAAAAAAATAACACTGGAAATGGTTTTTTAACTGTTATCGTAATCTATATATTATTAGCTATAATATTAAATTCACGTTTAGTGTTTTAAAAAAAGTAGATCTCTATCTACTTTTATTTAATCTTATTATATACATCTTCAACTTTCATTTCAAAATTCTCTTGATACTTAGGAATTACGTGTAAGTGAAAATGCTTTACTTCTTGTACAAATCCATTATTTTGAATTAAAGTAAATCCAGGAGCATCAAGCTTATTAGTAACATCTTTAGCTATTTCTTTTGCTTTTCTCATAATTATTGCTAACGTTTCCTCATCGATAGTTGTAACATCTAAAGTATGCTTTTTAGGAATTATTAATGTGTGTCCAGGAGCATATGGATTGATATCTAAAAAAGCCATAATCATATCATCTTCATAAAGTTTATATGAAGGTATTTCTCCATTCACAATTTTACAAAATACACAATTCATTTTTATCACCACCTTAATTTTACTAAAGATTAAATAAAAAGTCTATACACTTTACAAAAAAAGAATATATTTAATAAAAAGCTTGCATTTTAATAAATATAATGTTATGATAATTTTGTAATAATAAGAGGAGTGATACAAAATGAATGATAATAAAAGTAGAGACATATTTTATGGAGTAGTTGCTGTAGCTACATTGATTGTAGCTTTAGTTGGAGCAACATTGGCATATTTCTCAATATCTGCAAGCAGCTCTGAAGGAGCTGTAGGAGCAAAAGCTGCCGTTGTCAGTATTGACTATAATGATGGTCAGCAAGTTTCAGCTCAAGCTGATAAACTTATCCCTGCTACTGAAGCTGTAGCTAAGCGAGTATATGAAAAGAATCAAAGTAGCTTTGTTGATGAAGGAACACCAGAGTTTAATGTTTGCTTAGATGATAACGATCAACAAGTTTGTAGTATATATCGTTTCACTATTAGAAGTGATGTTGAAAGATCATTCACAGCTACTTTAAATAGTGAATCAAATTCATTTACATATTTAGCATATGCAGTAAGAGATGTTACTAACAACACATGGATTGATTTAAATCCTGATGATAACACAAGCGTAACTTCTAGTATAAGCAAATGTGGAACTGGAGAAGATGGAGTAGGAAACTGCTATACTGAAGAAGGAAATACAAAAACATATAGTACTACACCAAGAGCCATAAATTCAGTATTCGGTTATGCTAACAATGGAAGCATATTAAGCAAAAATATAGCTAATACCCCTCAAGTGTTTGATATTGTTATCTTCTTAAAAGAAAATAACCAAAATCAAAATACTGACCAAGGTAGAGAATACTATGGAACTATAAAAGTTGAAACTACTGAAACTGGAGACAATAGTAGAATTACTGGTGTAGTTGATTAATTGACTAAAAAGCAACATTTAATGTTGCTTTTTTTCACTATCTAGTGTATTATTATAATAGGTGATAATGATGACGGAGAGTAGTAACGAAAAAAAGAAATTATTTTACATGATAGTTCTAATTCTTACCCTTATTACCATGATTATTGGTGCTACTTTAGCATACTTTTCTTTGGTAGGTAGCCAAAAAAAAGATGCGACCGTGTTGTATACCGGAACCTTACAAGTAACATATATAGATGGTACATATATTAAAAATCCTGATTTATATCCACTAAATGATGTTACTTATAATACATATGATAAAGTATATCGCAATAGCTTTTCTGTCGCTTCATCTGGAACATTAGATCAAACTATTTCTATTGATATGGATGTAACAACTAATGAATTTTCTGAAAACACCCTAAAATATGCCGTATTTAGTTCAAATGGCAACGAATTAGCTCGTGGCTATGTTCCTAAAAGTGGACCTGTAAATTTAGCTAATAACATTTTTCTAGCCTATAATGGCACTGCCAAATATACTTTGATTATCTGGTGGAATAACGATCCAAGATACAATCAAACTAATGAAATGGGACACATCATTTCAGGAAAGATAAACGTATACGCAAAACAAATGAAATATTAATAAAAATAATAAAAGGAGTGAGTATGATGAATAAATCTAGAGTTAAACAACTATATCTTTTAATAGTCATTATATCTGGTATTATAACTTTATCAGTTTATTCGACATATTCTATTTTTACACTTGAAAACTCTACATCTAATATTGTCAGCATTCATACTCCCAATACCTTAAAAATAGATGCTAAAGTAACCGAATATAAACAAGTTACTATTCCTAAAAATTCTTACATTAGTACTGATATCGATATTTATAACAATTACGATTATAATCTATGTTATAGCGTTTGGTATAACGTTATAGCTAATTCAAATGTTGATATAAATAAAGTAAAAATATATGAACACAATAGTTCTTTAACAACAAGTGCTGTTATTTCTTCAATAGATAGTAAAAGAATTTCAATTATTATAACCAATGATAATGAAACTGAAGCGAAAGTAAATATTGGCTTATCTTATGCACAAAATGAAGGCACTTGCGAACTAAATCTTGATAATAGTAAAAAACTTATAAATTCCGTTATTGATAACATCGAAAGCCTATCTGATAAGCTAATTAAAAATACTAGTGATGAAAATAATGAAGCTGGTTATTTAACATATAAAAATATTAACACCCCAATAGAATTAACAGACAATATGAATATATATGTATCTGATAAATTTACATATCAAAATGAAAAATTTAAATTAACTGAAGCAAAAGTTATTGAATCTTCTAAAATAAGTGATTATCAAAATCATTATACCTGTCTTGATAAAGATAATTGTCGTAATCTATATCGTATAATTGAGACTAAAAAAGAAGAAAATAAACTTTATACAATAACCAAATATGATCTATTGGAAGGATACCTAAGTGGTAAAACGGGATTAAGAAAAGTAGCTGATGATTACTATTATTATGGCGATAATCCTCATAATTTTATCTATTATAATTGTGCTAACGAAAAAGATGTAAAAAACTGTGAATTATGGCGTATAATAGGTTTTACTTTTGATAAAGAAAATAACAAGTATTACACCAAAATTATAAAGAATGACTATTTATCTCCAACTGAATATAATAACACTAATCATACATGGAAAGATTCATTGATAGATAAATATTTAAAAGAATACAAAATTAATAATGATTATCTTATGAAAGAAATGACTTTTAAACCAGAGAATCTTACTGATTTAAACAGTAATATATCTAAAGATGGCGAAGATATTAAAACTAAAGTAATGCTATTAAACTTATCAGATTACATAAATACTTCAATTTGTGAAAATAAAAAAATATCTGAATATGATACTAATTGTCTAAATAATAACTGGTTAGATAGAACTGTAAACGAATGGACAATGACCATAAAAACAACGCCTTCATTAAATGCTGAAGAACCAACTGAAACAGAAGAAGAGATTCCTGAAGAACCAATTGTTCCAGATAACAACCAAGTATATTCTGTTGGTAGCCGTATTACCTCATTAGATGTATCTACTAAATTAAATGTAAGACCAGTCGTATATTTAACTCCTAGAACATTTATTATCAGTGGTGATGGTTCAATTGATAAACCATATATAATTAAGTAATTAACTTCACAATTTGTGAAGTTTTTCTTTTAAATCACTCATAATTTATGTTATTATATATGTAGGTGATATTATGAAAAAAGTAATCTTGGTAGATGGTAATAATTTAATGTTCCGTAGTTTCTATGCTACCTTATATTCTGGTAGCATAATGACTAATAAAGAAGGATTTCCCACTAATGCCTTATATGGTTTTGTCAATATGATGAATAAAATAATTAGTGAAGAAAAGCCAGAATATATTATGGTTGCCTTTGATATTGGTAAAACATTCCGTCATGAAAAATATGATTATTATAAAGGTAAAAGAGATGAAACTCCAGATGATTTAAAAAAACAATTTCCAATTGCTAAGAAAATCTTAAATGCTATGGGTATTAAATACTTTGAATTAGCTGGATATGAAGCTGATGATATCATTGGTACTTTTGCTAAGAAAGTAGATGAAAATAAAGATTTTAATGCTACGATAATCAGTAGTGATAAAGATTTATTACAATTAATCTCTGACGATGTTGAAGTAAAATTATTAAAACCTAAAGATTACATTCGTATGAATAAAGCGACTTTTAGAGAAACATATGGCCTAGATCCAATCAAAATGATCGATTTAAAATCACTTATGGGTGATGCCTCAGATAATATTCCTGGAGTCAAAGGAATAGGGGAAAAAACAGCTATTAAATTATTACAACAATATGATTCTTTGGATGGAGTTTATCAAAATATTGACAGCATTAAAGGTAGTACTCATGATAAATTAATAGCTGATAAAGAAAATGCTTATATGTCTTATGATATAGCTACTATCTATCGTGAAGTCCCTATCGATACCAATTTTGAAAATGTCAAATACAAAGAAGAAATAACTGATGAACTAATCGAAATATATAATGATTTAGATTTTCATTCATTCCTAAGAAAAACAACCGTAGCTCCTAAATTAGAAAATATTGATTTTAAAATTATCACAGATATTTCTACCATTAAATTATCATCACCTGTAGCCATTAATTTAGATACAGATGATGATAACTATCACTTAGCTAATATTATTGGTATAAGTATCTATAATGAACAAAATCATCTATATATAAAAGGAACAGATCTAACTAATACAGATTTCTTAAAAAATATTGATATTTATACCTATAATTATAAAAAACTATATTCGATTTTTAAAAGAAAGAATATGTATATTCCTAAATGCTCCATAGATACAATGCTAATGGGTTATTTATTAAATTATCCTGTTAAAGATGATTTAGCATATCTAGCTAATTATTTAGAATATAATATACCTATCTATGACAAAAAAGATAAACTAAGTGAAGAAGAAACTATAACTAGAAGTATGAATAGAGCTGCCTTTATCTATAATACTTATAATGATATGTTAACTAAATTAAAAGCTAGTAATTTATTAGAACTATATCAAAATATTGAATTACCTTTATCTCGAGTATTAGCTAAAATGGAATTAAATGGTATCTCTGTCGATAAGACAATTCTTGAAACAATGAAAGAAGATATCAAAGCTAAAATATCTGACTTAAGTGAAAAAATCTATAACTTAGCTGGTCATGAATTCAATATTGCCTCACCAAAACAATTAGGTGAAGTCTTATTTGATGAATTAAAACTACCACATGCTAAAAAGAATAAAACTGGTTATGTAACTGATGCTAATGTCCTAGGTAAATTAATTGATTACCCAATTGTAAGACTTATATTAGACTATCGTTTATTAAATAAACTATATACTACATATATTGAAGGTATTCTAAATTCTGTTAGTGAAGATGGTAAAATCCACACTATCTATACTCAAGCTTTAACAAGAACCGGTAGATTATCTTCAATTGAACCTAATCTTCAAAATATTCCTATCAGAAATGATTTAGGCAAATTAATTAGAAAAGCTTTTATCCCAGAAAAAGATTCGGTAATTATGTCATCAGACTATTCTCAAATTGAATTAAGAATATTTGCTCATCTATCACAAGTAGATGAACTAATTAATGCCTTTAAAAACAATCTAGATATTCACACCAAAACAGCCATGGATATATTTAAAGTAGATAAAGATAAGGTAACAAGTAATATGCGTAGACAAGCAAAAGCTGTCAATTTTGGTATTCTTTATGGTATTAGCCCATTTGGTTTGGCCGAAGATATTGGTATTTCACCTAAAGAAGCTAAAAAGTTTATCGAAACCTATTTTGAAACCTATCCTGGTATTAAAGATTACATGAATAGAGAAATTGAAGAAGCCCATAAGAATGGCTATGTAACCACAATTATGAATCGTAAACGCAATATCGAAGAATTATCTAGTTCTAATTATATGCAAAGAAGTATGGGAGAACGTATGGCTTTAAATACTCCTATTCAAGGTAGTAGTGCCGACATTCTAAAAAAAGCTATGATTGAAATAGATGAAGCCTTTACTAAAGAAAATATTAAAAGTACTATGCTTCTTCAAGTACACGATGAACTAATATTTAATGTTAAAAATGAAGAACTAGAACACGTAAAACAAATAGTTAAAGAAATTATGGAAAATACTATCAAATTATCTGTACCATTAGAAGTATCTATTGAAGTAGGATCTAATTGGTATGATGCTAAATAGAGGAGTGATAATATGCCAGAACTACCAGAAGTTGAAACCGTTAAAAATGGTCTACTAAGTAAGGTAAAAGGGAAAACTATAACAAAATGTGTAGTCCTATGGAATGGTATTATAGCTTATCCGAGTAAAGAAGAGTTTATTAAGGAAGTTGCTAATCAAACAATAAATGATATAACTAGAAGAGGTAAATTTATTATGTTTGTCTTAGATGACTATTACTTAATAAGCCATTTACGTATGGAAGGTAAGTACTTTATAAAAGAACCAACTGAACCATTAAATAAACATGATCATGTCATTTTTACATTAGATAATAAAGAAGAACTAAGATATAATGATACCCGTAAATTTGGCAAAATGCATCTAGTTAAAAAAGATGAATTAAATAATAGCCCGATTGGTTTGTTAGGAAAAGAACCATGGGATAAAGATTTAACTGTCAATTATTTAAAAAATAAATTGAATAAAAGAAAACCAATTAAGCCTTTGCTTTTAGATCAATCAATTATTACCGGTATTGGCAATATCTATGCGGATGAAATTCTATTCTCATCCAAAATTCACCCCGAAACATTAGCTTGTAATTTAACGACTAAAAATCTACAAGATATTATTGATTCAACAAGAACAATCCTTTCAAAAGCCATTGAATTAGGAGGAACAACGATTCATACCTATACATCTGTAGATGGCATAACTGGTATGTTTCAACAAGAATTAATGGTCCATGGTAAAAAAGATTTGCCATGTCCAATATGTAATACTAAAATTGAAAAAATAGTCGTAGCTACAAGAGGAACATATTATTGTCCTAAATGTCAAAAGAAGCACTAATTATGTAGTGCTTTTTTTTGTTTACTTAAAACACTATTTTTGCTATAATTATAATAGGTGTTATATATGGATTATAGTATTAAAATAAATGAATTTGAAGGACCATTAGATCTTTTACTTCATTTGATAAAACAATCGAATATTGATATTGTCGATATTGAAATAAATGAAATAACTAAACAATATTTAGATTATATTAACAAAATGGAAGAATTAAATATTAATGTAGCTTCTTCTTATTTGGTTATGGCTGCAGAACTTATGGAAATAAAATCTAAATCATTACTTCCTGTATCAGATGAAGAAGAAACTGATGATGAAGAAGTCGTATCTAAAGAAAATCTAATAAATAAATTAATTGAATATCAAAAATATAAAGATATGATTGATACTTTTAAAAATATGGAAAGTGAAAGACAGAATATCTATATTAAAGCACCAGAAAGAGTAAGCAATTATTTAGATAAAGTAATTGAAAATAGTGGTGATACATCCATCGATGATTTAGTCGAAGCATTTAAAAAATTCTTAGAACGTAAAGATAAAGAAAAGCCTATAACTACTAAAATAACCAGTAAAGAATATAGTGTTAAAGAAAGAAAAAGTAATATTCGTAATCTTCTCAAAAATAAAAAAAGATTATTATTTACTGAATTATTTGAAGAAAAGAATACTGCTTATATTGTTGTGACTTTTCTTTCTATTCTAGAAATGACTAAAGAAAAAGAAATAATAATTAAACAGGAAGCTAATTTTAAAGATATAATAATTGAAGCCCAAGGAGTGAAACAATGAAAGGTATAATTGAAGGATTACTATATGTCCAAGGTGATTTAGGACTAACTATAGATCAAGTAGCTGATGTTCTAGAAATAAGTGAAGAAGAAGCAAAAAGTTTAATTTTATCGTTAAAACAAGATTATATTGATGAAGATAGAGGCCTTAGAATAAACTATTTAGGTAATGCCTTTAAACTAACTACTAAAGAAGAACACAAAGAATATTTTAAAAAATTATTAGAAAATCCTAAAAACAATATTCTTTCAGCTCAAGCCTTAGAGACTCTTGCCATTATTGCCTATAATGAACCAATTACTAGATTGGATGTTGATGAAATAAGAGGTGTTGATTCAACATATGTTATAAGAAGATTATTAGCTAAAGGTATGATTAAAGAGTGTGGACGTTCTGAAAAAGCTGGTCATCCTATTCTCTATAAAACTACTAATGATTTTCTAGATTATTTTGGCTTATCTAGTAAAGATGATTTACCTAAAATCGAATTACTCGAAGAAAATAACGAAGACAAAGATTTATTTTCTTCAACATATAAAGAAGAATAAAAGGGAGAATAAATATGAATATAGTTGAAATTATCAATAAAAAACGATTGAAGCAAAGACTAAATGATGAAGAAATACAATATGTTATTGAAGGATATTTATCTGGTGAAATAAAAGATTATCAAATGAGTTCATTACTAATGGCTATCTTACTAAATGATATGTCTAATGATGAAATCTATTCACTTACTAAATATATGGCTAATTCTGGAGCTAAATTAGATTTATCATCACTTGGAGATAATGTTGTTGATAAACATTCAACTGGTGGTGTAGGTGATAAAACGACATTGATTATTGCTCCCATCGTTGCTTCTTGTGGTGTTAAAGTAGCTAAGATGAGTGGTAAAGGATTAGGCCATACTGGAGGAACAATTGATAAATTAGAATCTATTCCAGGCTTTGTTGTCAACTTAAGTGAAGAAGAATTCCTTAATCAAATAGCTAGAATTAATGTTGCTATTACTAGTCAAACCGAAAATATTGCCATTGCAGATAAAAAAATCTATGCCTTAAGAGATGTCACTGGTACCGTTGAATCAGTTCCTTTAATTGCTTCATCAATTATGAGTAAAAAGATTGCTCTTGGTACTAAAAAGTTAGTCTTAGATGTCAAAGTAGGTAATGGAGCATTAATTAAAGATATTAATACTGCTAGAAGATTAGCTAATTTAATGATTAATATAGGTAGACACAACGATATGGAAGTAGTATGTTTACTTACTAATATGAATGTTCCTTTAGGTAATAATGTTGGTAATGCCTTAGAAGTATCTGAAGCTATCGATATTTTAAAGAATAAAAAAACAGGAAGTTTGAGAGATTTATGTATCGAATTATCATCTTATATGGTATCACTTGGTCTAAACATCTCATATGAAGAAGCTAAAAATATGGTTATAGATAAGCTCGATAATGGTTATGCCTATGAAAAATTCTTAGACTTAATTGCTATGCAACATGGTAATATTGAAGAACTACCAAAAACTCATAATAAATATGAAATAAAATCGATGACTGAAGGATATTTAACTAATATTGATGCATATAAATTAGGCGTATTATCGATGCAATTAGGCGCTGGAAGAAAAACCAAAGAAGATAAAATTGATTATAGTGCCGGTATTATTATCAATAAAAACCTAAATGACTATGTTAAAAAAGGTGATGTTATTATGACCTTATATACAAAGAAAACAATAAATGAAATTGATAATTCAATATTTAAAATAGCTGATAAAGAAATCACTAATAATAAACTAATATATGAAATAATTAAATAAAGGAATTTGTTTCCTTTTTTTAATTATTATGCTATAATACTTCCGGATTGGAAGTGATATGATGACATTTGCTCTTCACACATTTGGGTGTAAAGTAAATATTTATGAATCAGAATATGTTATCAATTTATTACAAGAAAATGGTTATAAAATGCTAGATTTTAATAATGAAAAAGAAGCTGATATTTATATTATTAATACTTGTACTGTAACCAATGAAGCTGATAAAAAAGATCGTAAACTAATTCATACGACTAGACAAAATCATCCAAATGCAATACTCATTGTTATGGGATGCTATTCTCAATTAAATCCTAGTAGTATTGATGCCGATATCGTTATTGGTAATAAATATAAATCTGAATTAATAGATCTTATAAATGCTTTTAATCAAAATCATCAAAGAATAATAAAAGTAAATGATATTACTAAAACTAACTTTGAAGATATGTATATAAATAGATTTGTAAATCATACCAGAGCTTTTGTTAAAATTCAAGATGGTTGTAATGCCTTTTGTGCATATTGTACTATTCCTTATGCTAGAGGAGGGATTAGAAGTAAAGATTTTGATAAAGTTGTATCAGAAATTACTAATCTTGTAAATAATGGTTATAAAGAAATTGTCTTAACTGGTATTCATACCGGTAGATATGGAATTGAAAAACATACTAATTTAGAGACACTATTAAAAGAATTAGTTAATATTCCTAATATCTTTAGAATAAGATTATCTAGTATTGAAATAAATGAAATAACTGATGGCATTATTGAATTGATTAAAAATAATAATATTATGGCTAAACATCTACATATTCCACTTCAATCAGGTAGTGATCCTATCTTAAAAAGTATGAATAGATTATATGATAAAGCTTATTTTATTGATAGAGTAACTGAAATTAGAAAAGAAATACCCGATATTTCAATTACTACTGACTTAATATTAGGCTTTCCTGGTGAAACAGAAGCCAATTATGAAGAAACTTTAGATACTCTAAATAAAATTAAATTTACTAAAATACACACATTTCCATATTCTAAAAGAAGTGGTACTAAGGCAGCAACTATGCCAAACCAAATAGATGGAAATACTAAAAAATGTCGTGTTAAAGAAGTGATTGCTTTATCCAATAAATATGAAAATGAGTTTTATAAACAAAAAATTAACAATATTTATGATGGTATTATCGAAACCAGAAAAGATGGTAAAAAAATCGTTGTCACTTCAAATTATATTCCTGTTGAAGTAGTAACAAATTTAGAAAATAATACGCTTGTAAAAATAAAAATAACTGATGTATTATCATCTGGTATTAAAGGAATAATAATTTAAAAAAATAATCTTAATTTATAGCAATTTACTAAAATATATGTTATTATATATGAGAAAGAAAGGGATATATATGGATGAAATTTTATTTAATGCCGAAGAAAGAATGGAAAATACTATTACTGCTCTAGAAAATAAGTTTACTAACGTTAGAGCTGGAAGAGCTAATCCAAGTATGTTAGATGGCATTATGGTTGAATATTATGGTACTCCAACGCCATTAAAGCAATTAGCTAATATCAGTGTTCCTGAAGCAAGACAACTAATGATTAAACCATTTGATAAAAGCATTTTAGGCGGTATTGAAAAAGCTATATTTGAAGCTAATTTAGGAGTTACTCCAAACAATAATGGTGAATGTATATTTATAGTCATTCCACCACTTACTGAAGATAGAAGAAAAGAATTAGTTAAACAAGTAAAAAGCCTTGCTGAAGAAGGAAGAATAGCACTTAGAAATATTCGTCAAGATGCTAATACTGCATTAAAAAATTTAAAATTACCAGAAGATGAAGAAAAAAGTGGTAATGAAGAAGTACAAGAATTAATAAATAAATATAATAAAATAATCGATGAAAAATTAAAAGATAAAGAAAATGATTTAATGAGTATATAATTATAGGTAGGGGGATAATTATGAAAAAAGTATACATGCCAAGCAATGATGATTTGCGAGAATTGTACTCTATGGGAGCTAACATAAATCAATATGTAAAAATAAAAGCAGCTGAAACTATAATGGCTGGAGGTAAGAATTACCCTGCTAAAGGTATGTTAAATGGTTGTTATCAATATCTGAAGGATGATCCAGAAATTGTCCGTGCTGTATGTTATACATATCCAAAAGAAATTGCCCATTCAGAAATCGCAAAGTATGATGTTGAGCTATTAAGACGATTATTAACTAAAGTTCCTAGCAAAAGTATTCACAATATAGATTATTGCCATAAATTTAGTGAATCTGTTAAAAATAATCCATTGGTTATTGAACAAATTCTTAGTTTGTTGGCAAGAGAAATATATGATAGTCCAGAATATCGATTTGAATATCAAAGTGATGAAACATTAGATAGCATTTTTGATTGTCAATTAAATCCTAGAGCTATTCCTTGCTTAGGAATAGGAACAATGATGAATTTAGCTGCCATAGAACCAGCTTATATAATTGCTTTAAAAAATGGTGGCTTTGGCGATACCTATGATAATAATGAATATAGTTTAATTAAAAGTGGATTTAGTAGTTATGTTTCAAGGTATGGCTTACAATACAATCCAAATGATAGAAGTTTTGAACTTGATAATCAAAGTTCAGACATGTACAGATTAATTAGAATGATTAATCGTGAAAATAAAAATTAAACAATGATGAGGAAGTAGTAATACTAAGTATTAATTTAAAGAGAGTTGGTGTTTGGTGAGAACTAACAATTAATAAAGTATGAATTCACCCTCGGAGTTTAAACGTTAACTACGTTATAGTTTTGAGTGTATAACAAAAGTTATAAATAAAGGTGGTACCGCGGAATTTTTCGTCCTTTAATTATAACTTTTTTTGTTTTAAAAGGAGGAAATATGAATAAAGATAGTATACAAGAATTAAAAAAAGAAATTGAAAACTTATTTAAAGAAGATATTGATATTAAAAAATTAAACGATTTAAAAGTATTATATTTAGGTAAATCTGGTAAAATAACTGAATTATCAAAATTAATGAAAGATATCCCTAACGAAGAGAAAAAAGAATATGGTATGCTTTTAAATGAATTGAGAGAATTATTTAATAATAATTATAATCAGTATAGAGAAAAATTAGAAAATGAAGAATTAAATCAAAAATTAGCAGCTGAAGAAATAGATGTCACCTTACCTAGTACAAAAATACCTACTGGTGCTCCCAATATTCTAGAACACATTATTGAAGAAGTAGAAGAGGTATTTATGTCTATGGGTTATGATGTTGTTGATGGACCAGAAGTTGAAGAAGATAGATATAATTTTGAATTACTTAATATTCCTAAAGGTCATCCAGCTAGAGATGCTCAAGATACTTTCTATATTGAAGATGAAAAAGTTTTACTTCGTAGTCAAACTTCACCAGTTCAAGCAAGAACTATGTTAGCTGCCGGTGGTGATAAACCAATTCGCATGATATGCCCAGGAAAAACATATAGAAGAGATGCTGACGATGCTACTCATTCTCATCAATTTATGCAAATTGAAGGTTTACTTGTCGATAAAAATATTAGCTTATCAGATTTAAAAGGAACTTTTGATGTTATCGCTAAAAAACTATTCGGAGATGATTGTGTTACTCGTTTTAGACCTAGTTATTATCAATTTACAGAACCATCTGTAGAAACTGATATTTCATGTTTCGTATGTAAAGGAAAAGGATGTAGTCTATGTAAAAATACCGGTTGGATTACCGTAAGTGGAGCCGGTATGGTCCATCCTAATGTTTTAAAAAATTGTGGTTATGATCCTGAAAAATGGACTGGCTTTGCTTTTGGCTTTGGCGCTGAAAGACTTGCTATGTTAAAATATGGAATCAATGATATTAGAACATTTTATCAAACAGATCTAAGAGAATCTTTATATTTTGATCGAAAGGATGTGGAATAATGATTAGCTTAAATTGGGTAAAAGATTACGTCGATATTGAAAACGAAGATTTAAATGAATTAGCTGTTAAAATAACTAAAGCTGGTGTCAATGTCGAAAAAGTTATTCATAACCATATTGATAATCTAGTTATTGGTAAAGTCATTGAATGTACAGATCATAAAGATAGTGACCATTTACATGTATGTAAAGTAGATATTGGTACTGAAGTAACGCAAATCGTATGTGGTGCTAAAAATGTTAGAGCTGGTATTAAAGTAATCGTAGCTTTACCAGGATGCATCTTACCAGGTAATTTTGAAATAAAAAAAGGTGTTATTCGTGGTGAAGAATCTAATGGTATGATTTGTGCTTTATTTGAATTAGGCCTTGAAGAAAAAAATGAAGAAACATATAGTAAAGGCATAGCTGAATTAGATACTGATTTAAATCCAGGTGAAGATGCTAATATTTATCTAGGAACTGATGATACTATCTATGAATTAGATGTTCACAAACATAGAAATAATGATTGTTATTATCATATTGGTTTTGCTTATGAAATTGCCAGCATTCTATCTAAAAAAGTAACTTTACCTGAAATAAAACATAAAGAAGTAAAAGATAATGTATCAGATTACATAAAAGTAAAAGTAGAAACTGATAAATGTCCATATTATACTGCTAAGATGGCTAGGAATATAAAAATAGGAGAGTCACCAGAATTTATTAAGAAAAGATTAATTAGTGCTGGTATGCGTCCTATTAACAATGTTGTTGATATCTCTAACTATGTAATGTTAGAATACGGACAACCTCTTCATTTCTTTGATAAAAATAAATTAGGTAATACTATCTTAGTAAGATTAGCAAAAGACCAAGAACAAATTAAAACATTAGATAATCAAGATCGTGTTTTAACAGCTAAAGATATCGTTATCACAAATGGTACTATTCCTGTATGTATAGCTGGTATTATGGGTGGAGAAAACACTGACGTCGATGAAAATACAAAAGATATTGTTATCGAATCAGCTATCTTTGATGCTATTGCTATCCGTTATACTGCTGAAAGATTAAATCTAAAGAGTGAAGCCTCAATTCGTTATGGTAAAGGTTTAAATTATGAATACACTACTGAAGCTATAGAAAGATCGTGTTACTTACTAGAAAAATATGCAGATGCTGAAATATTATCTGGAACTATTATCCATGATAATCTTAAAAAAGAACCAAAAATTGTTAAATTTAAAGCTGATGAAGTAAATACTTTATTAGGAATTACTTTAACTGATAAAGATATTGAAACAGAATTAGCTAGATTAATGTTCGATTATAAAAAAGAAAAAGATATGTTTATTGTTACTATTCCTAATAGAAGATTAGATATTGATCCTAATGTTAATGATATAGCTGAAGAAATAGGTAGATTATATGGCTATCATAATCTTGTATCTACATTACCAACAGTCAAAACTAAAAGAGGTATCTATGTTGGTGATGTCAGAATTAGAAAAGAAATATCTAAAAGACTAAGAACATTAGGTTTAAACGAAACTAAAACATATACTTTAGTTAGTGAAGATATGGCTAATAGCTTTAATTATGATAATAAAACTCAAATAAAATTACCTAATCCAATGAGTTTAGATAAATCTGTCATAAGAACATCCATAATCCCATCACTAATAAATATCTACGAATATAATAAAGCTAGAAATGTTAAAGATATCATGTTATATGAAATATCTAAAACGTATGATGTAGCTTATACTGAAGAAATGAAAGTAGCTATGTTAATAAGTGGTAACTATATAACTAATGAATGGAATCATTCAGTTATTAAATGTGATTTCTATACCTTAAAAGGAATTATCGAAAACTTATTAAATTATCTAGGATTTAAAAACAGATATACCTTTGAAAAGACTAATATCAAGGATATGCATCCTGGTATGACTGCTAAAATAATTCTAGACAAAGAAGAGGTAGGTATTATTGGTAGAATTCATCCAACAAAAAATAAAGATGAAATCTATTTGGCTGAATTATCTGTAACTAAATTATATAATAAACAAATAAAACCTATTAAATTTAAAGAAGCTTCTAAATATCCAGAAATTGTTAAAGATGTTGCCTTTGTAATTCCTAATGAATTAGAATCAGAAGTTATTCAAAAACAAATAATCAAATCAGGTGGTAGACTATTAACTAATACTGAAGTATTTGATTTATATCCAAATATCGAAGAAGGCAAAAAATCATTAGCCTATAAATTGACATTCTCAGATCCTTCTAGAACCTTAACAGATGAAGAAGTAATGAATGTATTTAATAAGATAATATCTGAAGTAGTAGAAAAATGTAATGTTAAATTGAGAGATTAAACAATCTCTCTTTTTAAATTATGAAAATAATCTTTTATAAACAAACCGTAAACAGAAATAATTATGCTATAAATTCTTGAATATACAATAAAAAAAGTAATTAAAATAGAGTTTCAAAAACGAAACTCTTTTATTTTATTATTTTATTAAATTCTTTAGGTATATCACTTTCAAGATGAATTAGTTTTTTACTAACCGGATGAATAAATTCTAATATATTCGCATGTAAACATAATCTTTTTATAGGATTAGTTTTACATTTATATTTTTTATCACCAACTACTGGATATCCCATCTCACTTAGATGTACTCTAATCTGATTCCTTCTACCAGTATCAATAAATAGTTGCACTAAAGTATATTTACCATTATTTTTAATTGAAGAATAGTGGGTAATTGCTTCTTTACCTTGACCATTTCTTGATGAATGAACAAATTGATTCTTATCTTCAAATAAATAACTCTTCCTAGTACCATTTCCAGTAAGAATTCCATCAACAATGGCAATATATCCTCTTTTTTTAACTATCGTATTCCAATTATCTTGCATCTTATCCCTTATTTTTTCATTCTTACAGAATATTAATACCCCTGATGTATCTTGATCTAACCTATGAACTACAAATATATATTTATGATTACTTGTTTTCTTTACATAATCAGATACCATTCTATAAGCTGTCAATTCTTTTTCTTTATCATTTGATATTGATAATAATCCACTAGGCTTATTAATGGCGATTATATATTCATCTTCATATAATATATCTAAGTTATAATCATCATTAATTCTTTTCTTATCATAAAATATTTCTACTTTATCATTATCGTGAAGTAGATAACTACTATTGGTAATTGTCTTACCATTTACCGAAATCATTCCATTTTTTATATAATTTTTGATTGTCTTTTTAGATAAATCTTTCTTAAACTCACTAATACTAAGCAGTAGTGTTGTCTTAGTATTATTTATATAATCTTGATGTCTATTCATACTATCACCACTATAATTGTACTAGAAAAAGCTTTTAAAGTAAATAAAAGAATTATCTGTTAGGTAATTCTGTTTCTTTTTTTCTAGCTAAAGCATTGAAATAATTACTAAACTTTGCTATAATCTTATTAGAATAGAGGAGAGTGTGATATGGGAAAAATAACTAATGAAGAATTATTAAAAATAGATGCTTATTTTAGGGCTACTAACTATATATCTGTAGGTCAGTTGTATCTCTTAGATAATCCTCTTTTAAAAAGAAATCTCTCTTTAGAAGATATCAAACATAAACTAGTTGGACACTGGGGAACTGTCCCTGGACAAAATTTTATTTATGCCCACTTAAATAGAATTATCAAAAAATATGATTTAAATATGATCTATATATCTGGACCAGGACATGGCGGTAATGCAATGATTGCAAATACTTATCTAGAAGGTTCATATTCAGAAATATATCCTGATATTACCGAAGATGAAGAAGGATTAAAGAAACTATTTAAAAGATTTAGCTTTCCTGGTGGGGTATCTAGTCATGTAGCTCCAGAAACTCCTGGTTCAATTAATGAAGGTGGAGAATTAGGTTATAGTTTGGCCCATGCCTATGGAGCTGTTATGGATAATCCAAATTTGATTGCTGCCTGTGTTGTCGGTGATGGTGAGGCAGAAACTGGACCATTAGCTACCTCATGGCAATCTAATAAGTTTATTAATCCCAAGACTGATGGTATTGTCTTACCAATCCTTCATCTAAATGGTTATAAAATTGCTAATCCTACCATTTTTGGCCGAATGAGTGATAAAGAAATTGAATGTTTCTTCACTGGTTGTGGGTACAAGCCATATTTTGTATCTGGCAGTATTCCTGTAGAAATGCACAGAAAAATGGCTGAAACCTTAGATAAAGTAGTTAGAGATATTCGTAATATAAAAAAAGGAAATAGCGTTAAAAGACCAGTTTATCCTATGATTATTTTAAGAACTCCAAAAGGTTGGACTGGACCAAACATCGTCGCAGGTAAACAAATAGAAGGAACATTTAGATCTCATCAAATACCACTTGTCGTAGATGCTGAACATAAAAAGAACTTATCTGTTTTAGAAAAATGGTTAAAAAGTTATCGCCCAGAAGAACTATTTGATAAAAATGGTCGATTGATAAAAGAAATAAGAGATATCCTACCTAAAGGTAATAGAAGAATGGGGATGAATCCTCATACTAATGGTGGAATATTACTAGAAGCTTTAAGATTGCCTGATTTTAAAAAATATGGCGTTTCTGTTCCATATCCAGGTAGTATTATGAAAAGTGATATGACCGAACTTGGAAAATATATTCGTGATGTCTTTGAATTAAATAAAGATAAACGTAATTTTAGATTATTTGGACCAGATGAAACTATGTCTAATAGACTAGGTAGTGTCTTTGAAAAAAATAATCGTCGTTGGATTGATAAGAAAATTAAAACCGATGAATTTTTAGCTGCCGATGGTCGTATTCTTGACAGTATGCTCTCAGAACACATGTGTGAAGGTTGGCTTGAAGGATATATATTAACTGGTAGACATGGAGTCTTTAATAGCTATGAAGCATTTATCAGAATTATTGATTCCATGGCTAGTCAACATGCAAAATGGTTAAAAGTATCTGCTGATCTTCCATGGCGTAGACCAATTGCTAGTTTAAACTATTTACTTTCATCAAATGTATGGCAACAAGATCATAATGGTTATACCCATCAAGATCCAGGCTTTTTAAATCATATTGCTACCAAAAAAGCTGAAATATCAAGAATGTATTTGCCCCCTGATACCAATTGCCTATTATCGTGCTTTGATCATTGCATCAAGAGTAAAAACTATATTAATGTTATTGTGGCTTCAAAGCATCCAAGCCCACAGTGGTTAACGATTGAAGAAGCAGAAAAACATTGTACAAAAGGCGTTGGTATATGGCATTTTGCCTCAAGTGATGAAGGTAAAGAACCAGATATTGTTATGGCTTCATGTGGTGATGCCCCAACGCTTGAAACTCTTGCTGCCATTTCCATCCTAAAGGAAAATTTTCCAGAAATAAAAATTCGTATGGTCAATGTTGTTGACTTAATGAAATTAGTTTCTAATTATAAACATCCACATGGCTTAACTGATGAAGAATATAACGCTATCTTTACCAAAGATAAACCAATTATCTTCAATTTCCATGGATATCCTGATTTAATTCATACGTTGACATATAATCGTGAAAATCAAAATATGCATGTTCATGGCTATATTGAAGAGGGGACAATTACTACTTCATTTGATATGAAAGTTCAAAATAAGATTGATCGTTATAATCTAGTTATCGATGCTTTAAAATACTTACCAGAACTAGGTAATCGTAGTGCTTTCCTTATTGAAGAATGTAAAAATAAATTGATTGAACATAAAACATACATATCTAACTATGGTATTGATATGGAAGAAGTTAGAACTTGGCACTGGAAATAGCGAAAAAGTGTAAAAAAATAAAAACACTTTTTCTTTTTTTCTCAAAAATGCTATTAAAAAATGCAAAAATATGATAAAATAATTATGTATCAAAATGGAAAGAGAAGTGATAATAATGAACGACAAATATTTAATGCCTGTTATCATCTTTTTAACTTTGTTTATCGCTACCATTATTATTCTACTAATCTTAAATAAAAGAAGAAAAAGTAATCTAAAAAAAAGAATTGAATTTTTAGATTATGAAAAAAATAAAATTATTGGTGTCCCTATCTTAAGTGAGTTATCTAAAGTAAGAGAACTAGTAAAAACAGACGATTTAAAACAAAAATTATTAGATTGGGACAATACTTTCAAAGAGATAAAAGAAACTAAAATAGATGCCTTAACTGATTTAATTACTGAAGCTGATTTCCTTGTTGATAAAAAAGATTATCCAAGTGCCATAAAAACAATTGCCAATATTGAAATTAATTTGGAAGCCTTAAAGCAAAAAACAGATTCTTTACTTGAAGAAATAAAAGTTATAACCAATTCTGAAGAAAGAAATAGAGGCGTAGTAACTAAATTAAAAGTAATCTATCGTGAATGTGAAAGCAAATATGAACGCAGTAAAAAAGATTATGGCCCATTATGTGAAAGCATTGAGTCATATATAGTTAAAATTGAAAACGGTTTTAAAAAGTTCGAATCATATATGGATAAGAATGATTATGTATCCGTTGAAAAAAATGTTATAACTCTAGAAAGTAATATTAATAATCTTAAAAATTACTTAGATAAAACACCAGATTTAATCTTGATGGCTACCATGATGATTCCTAATAAGATTGAAGAAACAAAAACATTATATTTTCGTATGCAAAGAGATGGATATCCATTAGATTATCTAAATATTGAATATAATATCAAAGAAATTCAAACTAAAGTCGATGATATTATTACTAAAATGAAAGAATTCAATTTAGAGGATGTCGATATTGAATTAAAGACCATGTTGGAGTATTTCAATACTATCTTTAATAGCTTTGAAAAAGAAAGAGAAGCTAAAGAAATATTTAGAGAAAACATTAAAAAACTAAAGAAGAAAATTGAAGGCGTCAATAAGATTGTTTACGATATCTATATTCAAATGGATGATATTAAAAGTACGTATGATTTATCAGAATCAGAAATTAATAAGTTTACCATTATTAATCGTAACCTAGAAAAAATAAATGAGGATTATAAAACACTATTTGAGCATGGCAAAGGTAGAACCTTTGCATATTCAAAATTAGCCGTAGAATTGGATGGCTTAAATGATCGACTTACTAGATTACAAGAAGATTTAGATTATCGTTTAAAATCTATTACCAGTATGAAAGATGATGAATCACGTGCTAAAGAACAACTTAATATGATAGAAAACTTATTGGTAGCTTCTAAAAATAAATTAAAAGATTATAAAATACCAGTTATTCCTAACAATTATTTTGTTGAATTAGAAGAAGCTGGAGAAGCTATTAGAGAGATAATCAAAGAATTATCTAAAAAACCAATAGTTATTAAAGTCTTAAATATTAGAGTTGATACAGCTAGAGATTTAGTGTTTAAAATCTATAATAAAACAAATGATATTGTAAAAAGTGCTGTTATGTGTGAAGATTTAATCGTATATGGTAACCGATACCGCACAAGTAACCAAGAAATAGATGATGCCCTAAATGAAGCTGAAGCATTGTTCAGAAAAGGAAAATATTCTGAATCAATAAATAAATCAATAAAGGCAATTAGTGCTGTTGATAGTACTGTCAAGAAGAAATTTGACTTGGAAAAGTAATTGCAAATGTCATAAATATATGATATTATTTATATAGGATAAAGAGGAGATGAAACATATGAATATAAAAGATTTCTTAGTTGATAATTATATATATATAATAATTGTCATTCTTTTAGTAATTGTAACAATTATTGGCTTTTTAGCTGATAAGAAAAAGAATGGTGATAATAGTCCAAAAGCAAATAAAGGAAATAATGGTGGTAATGTTCCGGGTGGAGAACCAACTATGGCAGCCCCAATTAATTATCAACCAGTAAATAATCAAATGCCAAGTCCCGGTATTAACGTTATTCCACAGAATAATACCTTAAATCAGGTACCTAATGTTATGCCTCAAAATAACAATCCAGTAGTAGCTCCAGAGAACAATATGAATACTCAGATTAATCCCATTGGACCAATGCCGGTAGTTAATAATCCTGGCGTAGCTATAGAACCACAAGGAGTAAATGTTTTACCTGCTGGACCACAACCGATGAATCCTATGACACCTAACATTGAACCTCCACAAGTACAAGAAATAAATAATCCGATGATGAATAATATTCCATCACCAGTTGAACCAATAAATCCAAATGTTGGCATGAATCCTGAACCAATGTATCAACCATTGTCTGAACAAAAGCCAACTTTTGCCCCAACAATGCAAGCGGTACCTAATGTTATGATGAATAATGTTCAAGTACCTCCAGCACCAGCTCCAATGCCTGTGATGGATTACAATGTAAACAACCAAATTGTGCCTGAACCAGCGCCAATGATGGCACCGGCTCAAAATGTTAATATGAATGCTGGACCAGTTATGCCAGGACCTATACCAAACCCAACTGAAAATACTATGCCAAGTCCAGTAACACCACCACAACCAGTGACACCAACACCTGTAAGTTTTGTATATGGTGGTCAAAATAATAACATGCCACAATAAGGAGGAATTATGAACGATAATCAAAACAATAATACTAATCCTCAATTAAATATCTTAAATAATTTAAATATTAATCCTATGCAAACTCCGGTTGATAACACTAATCAACCAAATAATAATACATGGCAAAGTGCTCCAACGATTAATTTTGAAAATGATTCTGTAGCCCCAGCACCAACAATTCAAGAACCGGTAACACCTGTGGCTCCTAATCAAAATCCCAATAATAATGTTACTTTAGGAACTACCAGTAACACCACATATATAAGTACCATTAGTACACCTAATGATACCACATTAGATATGACAACGCCACTAGATTCAGTGAATACTGTAGTTAGTAATGAACAAGAAGCATATATCAATAATTTAAATGTCGATGGTGCTTATAATCGTATGGAAAAAAGTGAAGTACCAGAATATATAAATGATCCTCAAGTTAGAGAAAATATGGATCCAAATAAAAAAAATACTGTACCAATTACTAAAGAACTTAAAACAGTTATTATAATTGCTATAGTATTATTAGTGTTTATCTTTATTATGCCAGAAGTCTTTGACTGGATCAGTAATCTTAGATTTAATTAATATATGATATGGATTTGCTGATAACCTGATAATTTCATCATAATTATCATCATCCGCAGCAATATTCTTATGAATTTGACCACATTTTAAACACTTATATATAATTTTATAAGTGTTTTTATATTTCTCAATTCCTATAGGTTTCATTAATCCCATACAATTATTACTTCTATCACCAGGGTTGATATCTACATGTTTTGAATAAAGACACTTGGGACAATGATCTCTAGCAGTATAATTAAGTCTATCGACATCATACCCACAATTATCACATTTAAATCCCTCATCTATCATTGTAAAGTTTTTCATTCAATCACCTAAAAAAATTATATAACAAAAATGCCTTTATTACAAATATAAACTTGTAATATAACGTCTTTTTGTTATATAATTGAGAAAAGGAGAGTTATTATGGAATATAGCAATATTTTTGAATTATATAAAGCTTTAGCTCCTGTTTTTAGTGTCAAAAGAAGATTGTTAACTATAACTAATTATCAATCACTAAAAGATGAAGATATTTTTAAATACCTAGCTAAAACTAAATGGCAAAATGCTCATGATTTAACTATTTCAGAAATGGTCAATGACATAATAACTTTAGATGTTAGCGAATTAGCAAAAGAAAGAGGAAACTAAAATGAAGAAAAAGAATTTTATTATCTACACAATTATTGTTTTAATGATTACCTTTATTTGTTGTTATTTTATTTATCCATTAATAAATAAAATAAATTTTGGATTAGATTTACAAGGAGGATTCGAAGTCTTATATGAAGTAGAACCCTTAAAAGAAGATGAAGAATTAACTCAAGAAATGTTATATTCAACCTATAAATCTATTCTTAAAAGAATTGATGTCCTTGGAGTTTCAGAACCTGAAATAACTATCGAAGGAGATAATCGCATTCGTATAAAATTGGCTGGTATTACCAATGCAAATGATGCCAGAAATACCATTTCATCTACAGCTATCTTATCATTTAGAGATTATAATGATAATCTACTTATGACTAGTGATGTCTTAGGTGGAGAAGCTAGAGTAGGCCAAGATGATATGGGTAAACCAGCAGTCAGTTTACGAATTAAAGACACTGATACTTTCTATGAAGTAACCAAGAAAGTAAAGAATATGACCAATAATATAATGGTAATTTGGCTAGATTATGATGAAACTAAAGATTCATATATTAATGAAAAAAATAAAGCTGAAATGGCGGCTCGTAGAAATGAAAAAGCTGGTTGTGGTACTACTGAATCTCACTGTTTATCAGCAGCTATCGTTAACAAAGCTTTTGCTAGTGATGTTATCATTCAAGGAAACTTTACTAAAGAAGAAGTTACCTCTTTAGTAGAACTAATCAATTCAGGAGCTCTTCCAACTAAATTAAATGAAATATCATCAAGAACAGTTGAAGCATCATTTGGAGCAGATTCCCTAAGTAAAACCTTAACTGCCGGTGTCGTTGGTATCATCTGTGTTGTTGCCTTAATGATAGTTATCTATCGTTTCTCTGGCTTTATTGCTTCATTTGGCTTAATACTATATACCTTTATCTCATTTAGTATTTTCTATCTTATCGATGGTGTCTTGACCCTTCCTGGTATTGCAGCAATGCTTTTAGGTATTGGAATGGCTGTCGATGCCAACGTAATCTGTTTTGAAAGAATTAAAGAAAATCTAATTATTGGTAAAAGCTTATCTGAAGCATATGAAATAGGTAACAAAAATAGCTTTACCAGCATCATAGACGCTAATGTTACTACCATTATTGCTGCTATCATTATGTTTATTTTAGGACAAAGTTCTGTTAAAGGCTTTGCTACAATGTTAATTATCAGTATTCTTGTAACGATTGTAGTAATGGTATACTTAATTAAATTTATCTTAAAATTATTTGTTAAAACGGGTATCTTTAATAATAAACCTGAATTGTTCATTGGTTTAAATAAAAAGAAAATAACTAAAGAAAGACATATTATAATTCCATATCAAAAAATAGATGCTGTAAAAACTAGTAAAAAATGCTTTATTACTACTGGCTTAATATTTATAATTGGTATCCTTATGTTTATCATAACTGGAGCTAATTATGGTGTCGATTTTACTGGTGGAACCAGTATAACTATCAATAAAGATAATAATATAAGTGTTGAAAAAGTAAAAAATATCTTAACTGAAAATAACTATACTATTGAAAAAACTAGTAACAACGATAAAGAAATAACTATAACTATTAGTGAAGTGTTAGAAAAAGAAGCTATTACTAATCTAACTTCTAAATTAAAAGATGAATATAACTTAAATAGTGATATCTATGTAGTTAGTAAAGTAGTAAAACAAGAATTAGTAAAAAATGCTATTAAATCACTATTGTTTGCTAGTATTGGTATTATTATCTATGTTGCTATTAGATTTAGATTTAACTATGCAATTAGTGGCATTGTAGCTTTAATTCACGATATTGCCTTTACATATCTATTCTTTACAGTCTTTAAGATTGAAATTAATTCTATCTTTATTGCCGCTATTCTAACTATTATTGGTTATAGTATTAACGATACTATTGTTACCTTTGATATTATTAGGGATACCTATAAACAAAAATATAAAAATATTATTACAAATCAAAATGATTTAACTAATTTAGTTAATGAAAGTATTCGTAGAACATTATCTAGAACTATCCTAACTACCATTACTACTATCATTCCTGTAATAATCTTATTAATATTTGGTTCTCATGAAATAATAACCTTCAATATTGCCTTATTGGTAGGCTTTATTGCTGGTACTTATTCTTCAATCTTTATTTCTAATATGTTATGGTTATATCTTGAAAAAAGACGTATTAGTAAACCTCAAAAAAAATATGACGATGATGAAGTAGAAGAATTGAAAGTAAGAGGTATAAATTGTTAAAATAATAGAAAGTGGGTGATATCATGAGTGTAAAGACAGAAAATATTAGTATTGAAGATCTTCTTAATAAAGTAAAAACATATGATGATAATGAAGAAAATCTAAATCTTATCAGAAAAGCATATGAATATGCCTATAAAAAGCATTTCTCACAAAAAAGAATTACTGGTGATGACTATATAACTCATCCCTTAAATGTTGCTTGGATATTAACTGATGTTAATGCTGATAGTGAAGCAATTGCTGCTGCTTTATTACATGATACCATCGAAGACTCTGATAGTACTTTTGATGAAATTAAAAATTTATTTGGTGAAGCAATAGCCAAAATAGTTGATGGTGTTACTAAAATAAATCGATTAAAATTCTCATCAGATTCTGAACAGATGGCTGCTAACCAAAGAAAAATATTAGTAGGCTTATCATCTGATGTTAGAGTATTAATTGTTAAACTAGCTGATAGACTTCATAATATGCGTACTCTATATGTACTATCAGAAACAAAACAAAAACGTAAAGCTAAAGAAACATTAGAAATTCTAACTCCGGTAGCACATCGTCTGGGTATGTATAAGTTAAAATCAGAACTAGAAGATTTGTCACTTAGATATCTAAATCCCGATGCATACTACGAAATAGTTGAAAAACTAAACCTTAAAAAGACCGAAAGAGATGAAGCTGTCGGCAAAATGTTAGATGAAGTAAGTAAACTATTGACTGAGCATAATATTCCTCACGAAATAAAAGGACGCAGTAAAAGTATCTATAGTATTTATAATAAAATGAATAAAGGCAAAAAATTTGAAGATATCTATGATATTTTAGCTTTGAGAGTATTTGTTAATACTGAGCAAGAATGCTATTTAGCCTTAGGTTTAATCCATTCAAAATATAAACCTGTACCTAAGCGCTTCAAAGACTATATAGCTATGCCTAAAACTAATCTATATCAATCTCTTCATACGACTATCTTTGGTATCGATGGCGAATTATTTGAAATACAAATAAGAACTTATGAAATGGATAAAATAGCTGAATATGGTATTGCATCTCACTGGGCATATAAGGAAAGTAAATCTGCTAGTGTCAAAGATCAGATGGAACAGAAACTTGAAATATTCAGGAGTATTATTGAATTAAATGAAGATTCTAATACCCCAGAAGAATTTATTACTAATGTTAAGAAGGATATCCTGTTTAATGACTCTATCTATGTTTATACCCCTAAAGGTGATGTTATTGAACTACCTAATGGTGCTACTTGTGTTGATTTTGCCTATCGTGTTCATAGTGAAGTAGGGGATAAAATGGTTGGTGCTATCGTCAATGATAGTATTGTTCCTTTGGACTATACTTTAAAAAATGGTGATATCATCAAAGTAAATACCAGTAAATTATCTAAAGGACCAAATAAAGATTGGCTAAATTTTGTTACTACTAGTCAAGCTAGAAATAAAATTAAAGCTTTTTATACTAGAAGAGAAAAAGATGAAAATCTATCTCGTGGTCAAGAAGTGTTAGAAAATGCTATTCGTCGTAAGCATTTAAGCATTAGTGAAGTTTTGGATGACCATTTATCTACTATTCTAGATACCTTCAAATTAAAAGATTTAGATGATTTATATCTAGCTATAGGCTCTGGTAAATATACCGTTGCCTCAATAATGAAATTGGTTAACAAAAAGGAAGATCCTAAAGAAATAGCTCTTAAAAAAGCTACTCCAGGGCCTAAAAAACAAATATATAAAAATGATGTCTTAGTTGAAGGTATGAACGAAATAAAAGTAACTTTAAGTGGATGTTGTAAGCCAATTCCTGGTGATAATATAATTGGCTATATTACCAAAGGCTCTGGTATTACTGTTCACCGTAGTAGTTGCAAAAATATTATTGATTTAGATGAAAGATTAATAAATGTTAAATGGAATGATGCTGTTACTAAGAGATTTCCTACTGATTTATTAATATATACTAATATTGATGATAACTTATTGAGTATCATCACTGCTGCTTCAGCTAATAACGTTATGATTGACTCTATCAATACAATTACTAAAAGTGAATTTAGAATTTATACCTTGACTATCTTGGTAGAAAATACAGCTGTATTAGATAAGTTTTGCAAGAATTTAAATAATTTAAAATTTGTAACAAAAATAGAAAGGCAGATGAATTAATGAGAGTTGTCGTTCAAAGATGCGATAATGCTAGTGTCTCTGTTGATAATAAAATAGTAGGTAAAATAGATAAAGGTGTAATGCTCTTAGTCGGTTTTACCGAAGGAGATGATAGTAAAACTATCGATTATATGGTCAATAAAGTAATTAATTTACGTATATTTGATGATGAAAATGGTATTATGAATAAAAGTTTATTAGATGTTTCTGGCAGTATTTTGTCCGTAAGTCAATTTACCTTGTATGGCGATGCCAGTAAAGGTAATCGGCCAAGCTATGTTAAAGCTTTACCAGGTAATATCGCCATAAAACTATATGAAGAGTTTAATCAAAAATTAAAAGCTAATAATATCAAAGTAGAAACAGGTATCTTTGGTGCTGAAATGAAAGTATCTTTAATAAATGATGGACCAATCACAATTTTACTAGAAAAATAATTGTAAAATAAAAGTAGACTTAGTAAATAAAGTTTACTTTTTTTAAACATTTTGCTATATTTATATAAAGGATAGTGATACCATGAAGAATAATACAAAATTAGATAAACCATTACTAGTTGTCATGTTCGTTTTTATTATCTTTGGTTTAATTATGGTTCTAAGTGCTTCTTCTATGGCATCATATATGCGTTATCATAATAGTATTTATTATTACCTAATAAGACATGGAATATTTATTTTAATAGGTATGGTAGCTTTTCTTATTGCTATCTATTTGCCGACAAAATTCTTTAAATCAATTTCGCCATTCCTAACTGGTATTTTAATTATTTCCCTATATGGTCTATTTGTATTAGGTGCAGTTTATAATTCAAGTCAGAGTTGGTATGATTTAAAAATAATTACTGTCCAACCAAGTGAAATTGGAAAAATAATCTTAATTCTCTTTTTAGCTTATTATTATAATAAGCATAAAAAAGAATTAGATAATCAATGGACATTATTAAAACCAATCATAATTTGTTTAGTATCCATAGGTGCTGTAGCTATGCAACCAGATTTGGGAACTGCTGCCGTTATCTTTGGTATTGTTTTGCTAATATTCTACGCATTACCACTAGAACGTGATACCCGTAAACCAATTAACCGTATCTTCTTTGGCGGTATCCTTTTAGCAGGATTAGCCCTTATCTTAACTGGTGGTTCATTCTTAAGAGATTATCAATTAAAAAGATTTCAATTCTTAAATCCTTGTGAAAGATATGAAGAAAAAACAGGATATCAGTTATGTAATAGTATTATTGCTCTAAAAAATGGCGGTTTAACTGGTAAAGGAATAGGGGAAAGTACCCAAAAATATTTATATTTACCAGAGTCTCATACCGACTTTATTTTCCCAATTATTGTTGAAGAATGGGGCCTAATTGTTGGTTTAATCATAATCTTTGCTTATTTATTTATGCTTTATCGCATTTTAAATATTGCTAAAAGAACAGACAATCTAGGAAATGCCATTATTGCCTATGGTGTCTTTGCTTACTTATTGTTTCATATTGCTATCAATTTAATTGGAGTCCTAAATATAGGACCATTAACTGGTGTTCCACTACCATTCTTATCATATGGTGGAAGCTATACTATAACTTTACTATTCTCTATGGGATTAGTCCAAAGAGTCCATTATGAAACATATAAGAAAAACAAACATAAAGCTATAAAAGAATGATAAATCATTCTTTTTATCTTGACTCACTACAAGTTAATTTTATATAATTGTATTAGAAGTAGGGGGGACATCATGCCAAACATCGTATTTCAAGTTTTATCATTAATTAGAGAAGAATATTCGCTAAATGAAATGTCACAAATATTAAATTTACCACATAAAGATTTATATGGTTACATAAATATATTAGAAAGCAGAGGCTTTGACTTCGAAAGAAAATATTACTATTCAGGTGATATAGTCTATCTTCCAAGAACGAGCGTTTCTCCACTAAGAACACCATATACGAATATATATACCTCTAGTACCGATAAAACATTTAAAGCACTATTAATTGCTGACTTACATATTGGTAATTGCTTAGAAAGACTAGACATCTTACAAATATTGTTCGACTATTGTGCAAAAGAAGGCATCAATGTCATTATCTGTTGTGGTGACTTTCATGATGGTGTGCTTACTGGTAATGGTAAAAAGAAATACCCTGATAGTATGCTTAATGCCAAAAATAAATACCCTGATAGCATTGATACTATAGACTATTGCTTAAATGCTTATCCCCATGATGATCATATTATAACCTATACCATTCTTGGTAATCACGATATCAGTTTTTGGGACTATACAGGTCAAAATTTTGCTGAAACCCTAATCAACCACCGCCATGATATTGTTCCTTTAGGCTATGGTAAAGGTGAACTTCACGTTAAAAATGATATTATTGTCGTAAAACATAAATTGACAGCTGCCTATAAGCCACCTAATCCAGAAATTATACCACCTCTTTTAGTACTTAAAGGACATTCACATGGTACAAAAGTCAATATGAATCATACCGGATTATGTATCGTAAACGTTCCTACATGTTGCGATATCGTTAAAGAAGATTTTATACCTGGAGCTATCAAAATGACCCTTGAATTTGATCATGGTCTCTTTAGTGAAGGTATGTTTGAACAACTAATGGTTGATAATGGTAGAGTAGTTAGGGTAAATGAAATATTATGTGATTTATCATTTGGTAAAGATACACCTACTGAAATTCTTCTTGAAGAAGATAGAATTAAAAAATTAGTCAAAGAAAAATAATAACTAAGTTATTATTTTTTTAATTCATCTATTTTTTCAATTATTTCTTTTCCAAAAGCAAAATATTTTAAATAAGTTGTATCAGTATGACCATACGTAGCATTAAATACCTTAGGTTCTAAAATAGTTATTTCAATTACTTGCTTATTAATTAAAGTAATCCTTAATTTCATTGTTCCACATTCTTGCTTTGCCGCTCCAATTCCAAATCCTGTTGCTGTCATTCCACTTTTTATAACTGGTGTATTGTCTTCAAGTAATTCACATAAACTAATATCTTCACATCTACATAGATAATTATTACTTCTTCTATCATGAAAAACAATATTCTTATTATTATCGATACTTATACCAGAACCAATCTTATTAATTTTTTGATATATTGGTATAATACCACATAAATATTTCTTAAGTTCTAATGCATAGCTATTACGATAATTACTATTCATAATTAAATTATAAAAAATATCTAAATCACTTTGATTGAGATCAATCTCCAATATAATATCATTAAAATTAATTATTTGACTCATTAAAGATTTATTAACTTGATACAATCCTTTAATATCATCATATCGATATATTAAATATTTCTCTTTATCATTAACTAATATTTTCTTATCAGTAAGTGTAATAATAAAATCTTTATCATCTTTTTTCTGCCTAACAAAACTAATATATATAACAGTTTCATCTATATCTATAAGACTAGCTATTCTTTTAGCATCTTCGATATTTATATATACACACATGTCCTTATATTGATAAACATTACCTTCATTAATATTATCTTCATCGACATTAATAATATTACTTAATTCAAATACTTTAGATCCCTCGATAAATCTATTATAAGCATCTATCTGTTCCTTCTTATTATCAATAAATGTATTTACCTTATCATTAACTTTACTAAATATCTTATTAATATCCATCTTATCACTATCCTAATAAAAGCATACCAAATATTTCATAATTATTCAATGAAAAATAATATCATTGATAAGAATACCAAATATGATATTATAAAACTATATTTAATGTTTATTTAATAAAACTTGTATCACCAAATAAAATCTATGATTATACTCCTATAAAATTAATGTTAACTAATGTAAATATAGAAATAAACAATCATAATATTCATATATTTAAATAGGTGAACTATATGAAGAAATTATGGTTGTTTTTATTATGTATAAATATCTTAATTCCCAAAGTACAAGCATCAACTTCTAGTGCTTATGAATATATCTTAATGGATATGGATAGTGGTAGAGTATTAGCTAGCAAAAATAAAGATAGTCCTAGATTAATTGCCAGTATTACTAAGATAATGACTGCTATTATTGCTATTGAAAATAAAAATATCAATGATATTGTAAAAGTAGATGAATCAATATCTAAAAGTTATGGATCGGGTATTTATATATCTATTGGTGAAGAAATAACCCTATTAGATTTATTATATGGCTTAATGCTAAGAAGTGGCAATGATGCTGCTATTATGATCGCTAATTATGTATCTGATAGTGAAGAAACTTTTGTTAGTCTTATGAATAAAAAAGCAAAATTATTGGGAATGAAAAATACCATTTTTTATAATTCAAGTGGATTAGATACAGAAACTATTGGTAATAAGTCTACAGCCTATGATATGGCTATACTTACCAGTTATGCAATGAAAAATGATATCTATAAAGAAATAGTTAAAACTAAAAAACATATCGTTAAAACTAATTTAAAGACCTATATATGGCATAATAAAAATAAATTATTAGCTTATGATTATATTACTGGAGGAAAAACAGGTTATACCAAAAGAGCCAAAAGAACACTTGTATCTACAGCTAATAAAAACAATATGAATCTAGTTGTAGTTACTATAAATGACTCGGATGATTGGAATACCCATAAATCACTATATGAATATGCCTTTAATAATTATAAAAGTATAAAAGTATTAAATAAAAAACATTTCTCTGTATTAGAAGATAAATATTATGACAAACTATATATAAAGAATGATGTCTATTTAACCCTAAAAAAAGAAGAATCTAAATATCTAATATCCCATATCAAATTAACTAAAAAAAATAATTATAAAACAGGTGATAAAGTAGGAATAAATAATATATATTTAGGAGATACTTTAGTTCATACAGAACCTATATATGCTAAAAAGAATAAGAAGTGGTTTAATAAATGATTAATTATCTTTTTGCTTTTTTCTTTATTATTGGTATTACTTATAGTTTAATAACCGGTAATATAAATATCGGTAATGAAATGTTAAATGCTTCTAAAAATAGTTTAGATTTAATCTTATCGATTATTCCTCCTATGTGTCTATGGTTAGGTATTATGAATATTGCAAAAAAGAGTGGTCTATTAAATAAAATGTCTAAGTTTTTAGAGCCTATCTTAAAAATAATCTTTCCTGAAATTCCTAAAAATAGTCCATGTTTTAGTTATATTGGAACTAATATTGTTATGAATATGTTAGGTATCGGTAATGCTGCTACACCATTTGGCTTAAAAGCTATTAAAGAAATGCAAACATTTAATCAAAAAAAAGATACTGCTTCCAGAAGTATGATTACTTTTCTTGTATTAAATACTGCTTCTGTTACCATTATGCCTACTACCATTATTTCAATTCGTATGTTACATGGCAGCATTACCCCAGAATCAATTATTCCCTATATTATTATTACTTCTTCTTTATCGTGCCTAATAGGACTAATAATTGATAGATTAATCTATATCTTGAGGTTAACATGATCTATCTATCTAAAATAATTATCCCTATAATAACCATAACAGTTATAATCTATGCTCTAATTAAAAAAGTAGCTATCTACGATGAATTTATTATCGGCGTAAAAGAAGGATTAAAAATATCTTTAGAAATATTTCCTAGTATGTTTGCTATGATAATCTCTGTTACAGTCTTAGTAAAAAGTAATATTATTAATGATTTAACCTCTTTAATTAGTATAAATCTATTTCCTAAAGAAATAATCCCTATAGCTATCCTTAGACCTATTTCATCTTCATCATCATTAATGCTTTTAAATAACATAATGTCATCATATGGACCAGATTCCCTTATTAGTAAAATAGCTAGTATTATTACTGGTAGTACCGACACTACTATCTATATTATTGGTATGTACTATTCAAGTATTAAAATAAAGAAAATAAAACATTCCCTTATCGTAGGCTTATTAGCAGACTTATCTTGTATCATTATCAGTATTATTATCGTTAATATATTATAAAAATAAAAGCAACCTTAAAGGTCACTTTTATTTAGGTTCATCTGATTCATACTATTGTTTGAACTATTACCATGACATTCATGATTATTATTGTCCATACAATTCTTACATGAATTAGAATTATTTGGCTTTTTCTTCTTAGCCATATTTATCACCCACTAGTATTATTAACTATTTTAGCTAAAATATACTCAATATACTAGAAATTTAATCCGTTTTTTGATAAAATACTTATAAGGAAGTGATTGCATGATAACTATATTTAAAAAGATGTTCGATACTGAATATAAAGAATTAAAAAGATTTAATGAAATAGCTAAAAAAATAGATGCTCTAGATCCTGAATATAGTAAATTATCTGATAAAAAACTAGCAGCTAAAACTGATGAATTTAAAAAAAGATTAGCTGAAGGTGAAACCTTAGATGATATCTTAGTTGAAGCATTTGCTACTATAAGAGAAGTAGCATACCGTGTAATTGGTGAAAAAGCATACTTTGTTCAATTACTAGGTGGTTTAGCTATTCATTATGGTAATATTGCTGAAATGAAAACTGGTGAAGGTAAAACCTTGACAACCATCTTTCCAGCTTATGTCAATGCCTTGACAGGCTTAGGTGTTCACGTTGTAACTGTCAATGAATACCTAACCCAAAGAAATGCTGAGTGGATGGGACCAATATTTGAATTTTTAGGCTTAACCGTAGGTGTTAACTTAAGAGAATTATCAGCTAAAGAAAAACAAGCTGTATATAACTCAGATATTATGTATACAACTAATAACGAATTAGGTTTTGATTACTTAAGAGATAATATGGTCGTTAGAAAAGAAGATAGAGTAGGTAGAAAACTAAACTACTGTATCATAGATGAAGTCGATTCCATCTTAATTGATGAAGCAAGAACTCCATTAATCATCTCTGGTGGCGTTATGCAAAATGTCAACTTATATGAACAAGCTGATATGTTTGCTAAATCATTAACCGAAAATGTTGATTATATCAAAGATGAAAAAACAAGAACAATTAGCTTAACTGATGAAGGTAGTCATAAATGTGAAAGAGTATTTAAAATAAATAATTTATATGATATTAATAATACTGCTCTAGTTCATCATATTAATCTAGCTCTTAAAGCTAATTACTTTATGCACAAAGATGTTGACTATGTTGTTCAAGATGGTGAAGTAATCATTGTCGATCAATTTACTGGTCGTCTAATGAAAGGAAGAGCTTTTTCTGAAGGATTACATCAAGCTATCGAAGCTAAAGAAAAAGTAAAAGTAAACCAAGAAACCAAAACCCTTGCTACTATTACTTTCCAAAATCTATTCAGAATGTACAATAAATTATCCGGTATGACTGGTACTGCTAAAACAGAAGAAGAAGAATTTAGAAATATCTATAACATGTATGTTATCTGTATTCCTACCAATAAACCAGTCATAAGAGAAGATGCTACCGATTTATTATATTCTGGTAAAGAAGGAAAATATAATGCAATCGTTAGAGTTGTCGAAGAAAGACATAAATTAGGTCAACCAATCTTAATTGGTACAATAGCCATTGAAACCAGTGAATTAATCAGTAAAATGTTAACTAAAAAAGGCATTAAACATGAAGTATTAAATGCTAAAAACCATGCTAGAGAAGCTGAAATAATTGCTAAAGCTGGTGAAATTGGAGCTGTTACTATCGCTACCAATATGGCTGGCCGTGGAACCGATATTAAATTAGGTGAAGGCGTTAAAGAACTTGGAGGTCTTTGTGTAATTGGTACCGAAAGACATGAATCACGTCGTATTGATAACCAATTACGTGGACGTGCTGGTAGACAAGGAGATCCAGGATTTAGCCAATTCTTCGTATCCTTTGAAGATGACCTATTAGTAAGATTTGGTTCAGATAAATATAAAACAATGATGGAAAATATTGGCTTTTCAGGTGATCAAGCTATAAGAAATAGTATGTTTGCTAAAACCGTTGAAACTGCTCAAAAAAGAGTTGAAGGTAACAACTTTGATATAAGAAAACATTTACTTAACTATGATGATGTTATGAATCAACAAAGAACTATCATCTATCAAAAAAGAAATGAAATCTTAGATAATGAATCTATTCATGAAACAGTATTAAATGGCTTTAAAGAACATATCACTAATTTAGTAATGTCACATCTAATAGAAAACAAAAAATTATCTGATAATGACTATGAAGAAATATTAGAAAATGCCAATGAAAATCTATTAAAAAAATATCGATTAAATCTATCTGAAATTAAAGATAAAGGCGAATCTGAAGTAATTGATATCATATATGATAAAGTATTAGCTGATTATGAAGAAAAATTAGCTGATATTCCACAAGAAGTAACTAATGAATTTGAAAAAGCTATATCATTAAGAGTAATTGATTCTAACTGGATGGACCATATTAGTACTATGAGTCATTTACGTGAAGGTGTAGGATTAAGAGGATATGCTAATGAAAATCCTCTTCAAGCATACACTATGGAAGGATATCAATTATTTGATGCTATGTTAAATAAAATAAATAGTGAAATAAGCTTATATTTACTAAAATCAGAAATAAAACAAAACATTGAAAGAAAAGAAGTAGCTAAAAAAATTATCACTAACGACGGTAAAGACACAGTAAAAAAACAAAAGAAAAGTGATAAAATAGGTAGAAATGATCCATGCCCATGTGGCTCAGGGAAAAAATACAAACAATGTTGTGGTAAGTAGTAGGAAATATAAGGGTTTGCGAGGATTTTGTCCACGTAAAAAT
>CAMZBG010000008.1 GCA_947304495.1 uncultured Clostridia bacterium
TTCTTATAGTATACTCATTAATGAGGGTGATAACGTGAAAGAAAAATATTTAGTCATAAATGGTGGTAGTTCATCATTAAAATTTAGCTTATATGAAATGCCAAGTGAAACTATAATTTGTAAAGGATATATTGAAAAAATAGGCTTTGAAGATAGCTTCTGGAACATTACTTATAATGGTGAAAAAATAAGTGGAGCTAGAGAACTCCATAATCATAATGAAGCAGTTAAAGTAATGATCGACGAATTAACTAAAAACAATATCATTGCTGACATGAACGAAATAAAAGGAATTGGACATCGTGTATTACATGGTGGTGAAATATATAGTGAATCAGTTAAAATTGATGATAAAGTATTACAAGATATTATCGATTTAACTAAATTAGGACCATTGCATCATCCAGGTGAAGTAGCCGGTATTAAAGCCATGCAAGAATGCTTACCAAACACTATTCAAGTAGCTGTATTTGATACCGCTTTCCATCAGACAATGCCAAGAGCAAACTATATGTATGCAGTTCCTTATGAATGGTATCAAAAATATAAAGTAAGAAGATATGGTTTCCATGGAACTAGTCATAAATATATAACATTAAAGATGCAAGAATTATTAAATAAGGATAAAGTTAATTTAATTATCTGTCACGTTGGTAGTGGTGCTAGTATCACTTGCGTAAAAGATAGTAAATCATTTGATACCTCAATGGGATTAACTCCATTAGATGGATTAGTTATGGGAACTCGTAGTGGTAGTATCGATCCATCAATTATTAAATTCATATCTGAAGAAACTAATATGAACATTGATGAAATAACTAATGAATTAAATAAAAAGAGTGGTTTACTTGGTATTTGTGGTAAGAACGATTTTAGAGATGTTATAGCTATGATGAAAGAAAATAACGAGAGAGCAGAATTAGCATATGAAGTATTTATGGATTCAATTATCAAACATATTGCTGAATATTATTTTGAATTAGAAGGTAACGTAGATGCTGTAGTCTTTACTGCCGGTGTGTTAGAAAATAATTCTATGCTAAGAGAAGATATCATCAATAAAGTATCTGGAACTATGAATGTATCTATTGATAAAGATAGTAATGATAATATTGGTTATGGTCATGATACCAAATCTGGTATTATTACTACTAAAGAATCTAAAGTACCATTCTATGTTATTCCTACTGATGAAGAAGCCATGATTGTAAAAGATTGTTATCGAATAGTTAATGGACAGTAATGTCCTTTTTTCTTTTAAAAAATAGTAGATTTTTTTAAAGAAATTTAGTAAAATATAATAGTGCTATATAAAAAGGAGGTATTTTTTTATGGTAAAAAAATTAGCTCAAAGTATTCGTGAATATAAAAAAGAATCAATATTATCTGCTGTTTGGATTATTATTGAAGTAATAATGGAAGTATTTATTCCCTTAATTATGGCTTATTTAATTGATAGCGGTATATCTAAAGGTGATAAACACATTATCATCATGACTAGTATCTTATTATTAGTAGTAGCTATTATTTCCTTAATTGCCGGTATTATGGCTAGTAAATATTCTGCTATAGCTAGTTGTGGTTTTGCTAAAAATTTAAGAGAAGATATGTACTATAATGTTCAAGATTTTTCATTTGCTAATATTGATAAATTCTCTTCTTCTAGTATCGTTACTAGACTTACAACTGATGTATCAAATGTTCAAAATGCTTATCTAATGATTATTAGAACTGCTGTAAGATCTCCGCTTATGTTAATATTCTCTTTATTTATGACTATCTATATCAATCCTAAAATGGCTTTAATTTTTGCCTTAGCTATTCCTTTCTTAGGATTAGTGTTATTTATTGTAACCACTAAAGCTCATCCAGTATTTGAAGCAGTATTTGATACCTACGATGATTTAAATAATAGTGTTCAAGAAAATGTAAGAGGTATTAGAGTAGTAAAATCATATGTTAAAGAAGAATATGAAAAAGCAAAGTTTGGTCATGTATCTAAACTTATCTATAATATGTTTACTAAAGCTGAAAAAATTATTTCTTATAATGCTCCAGCTATGCAACTTAGTATGTATACTTGTGTTATTTTTATTGCTTGGTTTGGTTCCCATATGATTGTTGGTGGCAGTCTAACTACAGGTGAATTAACCAGTTTATTATCTTATACTGGAAGTATTCTTTCTAGTTTGATGATGTTATCGATGATCTATGTTATGTGTACCATAGCGGTAGCCAGTGCCGAAAGAATAACCGAATTATTAAATGAAAAACCAGACATTGTAAATAATGATCATCCAGTGAAAGAAGTACCAGATGGCAGTATCGAATTTAAAAATGTTTCATTTAGTTATGTTAAAAATGAAGGGAAATTAAGCTTAAAAAATGTTAATCTAAAAATCAAATCAGGTGAAGTTATCGGTATCATTGGTGGTACTGGTAGTTCTAAATCGACAATCGTTAACTTAATTAACAGATTATATGATGTTACTAAAGGCGAAATATTGGTAGGTGGCATTAATGTTAAAGATTATGATTTAAAAACATTACGTGATAAAGTATCTGTCGTATTACAGAAAAATGTCTTATTCTCTGGTACCATTGCTGAAAATATGCGCTGGGGTAAAAAAGATGCTACCTTAAAAGAAATAGAACATGCTTGTAAATTAGCTGAAGCTACCGAATTCATTGATAGATTACCAGGTAAATATGATTATTATATTGAACAAGGTGGAACTAATGTCTCTGGTGGTCAAAAACAAAGATTATGTATTGCTAGAGCTCTCTTAAAAGATCCTAAAATCTTAATTTTAGATGATTCAACTAGTGCCGTTGATACTGCTACTGATGCTAAAATAAGAGCTTCATTTAAAGAATACATCCCTGATGTTACTAAAATAATCATTGCTCAAAGAATTGCCAGTATCGAAGCAGCTGATAAAGTAATTGTTATGGATAATGGTAAAGTTGTTGCTTTTGATACACCAGCTAATTTACTTAAAAATAATAAAATTTATCAAGAAGTATATAATTCACAAGTAAAAGGGGGTAGAGCATAATGGCTGAAGGAAGAAAAATGTCTCCAAGAGGCAATAGCAGATTAGCTGCTGCTAACCATAAATTTGATAAAAATTCCTTTAAAAGATTATTAGGCTATTTTAAAAAATACCGTCTTAGATTTATCTTTGTAGTTATCTGTATTATTCTTAGCTCTGTCGTTCAAGTAGCTAGTCAATTATTTTTAAAAAGATTAATCGATGATTATATTCTTCCGTTAGTAGATATGGAAAATCCTACCTATACACCATTATTACATTTTCTAAGTGCATTAGCTATAATCTATGTTTTTGGTATTATTGCCACATTCACTTATAATCGTATTATGATTGGTGTTAGTCAAGGAATTCTAAAAGATATTCGTGATGATATGTTTAATCACATGCAAACATTACCAATTAGTTACTTTGATACCCATTCTCATGGCGATATTATGAGTAAATATACTAATGATACCGATACCTTAAGACAGATGATTAGTCAAAGCCTACCAGCTCTAATTAGCAGTATCTTCTCAATTATAACAATCTTCGTCTCTATGTTGACCCTAAATATTCCATTGACGCTAGTAGTCGTATTTGGTATAGCAATAATGATGTATGTAACCAAAGGTATTACTAAAAAGACTAGTCATTATTTTGTGTCTCAACAAGAATCTATCGGTAAACTTAATGGTTACATTGAAGAAATGATCGAAGGTGTTAAAGTAGTCAAAGTATTTACTCATGAAGAAGAAGTAAAACACGATTTTTCTAAATTAAATAATGAACTATTCCAAAATAGCAGTAAAGCTAATAGTTATGGTAACATGATTGGTCCAATCACTAATAACATTGGTCACATGTTATATGTTATCATTGCCTTTTGTGGCGGTTTAATCGCCATTAGTACTGGTAGCTTTACTTTGGGAGCTATAACCTCATTCTTATCATTAACTAATAGCTTTACCAGACCAATTATGCAAATAACCCATCAATTTAGTTCTATCATTATGGCTTCAGCTGGTGCTGGTAGAATATTTAAATTGCTGGATGAAGCCAGTGAAGAAAATGATGGTAAAGTAAGTTTAGTTAATGTCAAAGAAAAAGATGGTAAATTAATTGAAACTAAAAAAGTAACTGGTTTATGGGCCTGGAAACGTAATGATGAATTAATTCCTTTAAAAGGAGATGTTCGCATGCATGATGTTTATTTTGGCTATACCAAGGATAAAGAAATAATTCATGGTATCAGCTTATATGCCAAACCAGGTCAAAAAATAGCCTTTGTTGGTTCTACTGGAGCTGGCAAAACTACGATTACCAACTTAATTAATCGATTTTATGATATTGATTCAGGATCCATTACTTACGATGGTATCGATATTCGTGAAATTAATAAAAAAGATTTAAGAAAATCATTTGGTATGGTATTACAAGACACCAATCTATTTACTGGTACCATTATGGATAATATTAGATATGGTAGTGATGATGCCACCGACGAAGAATGCATCGAAGCTGCTAAACTAGCTAATGCTCATGATTTCATTATGATGTTACCTGAAGGTTATCAAACTATGATTATCAATAACGGAGCAAACTTATCTCAAGGACAACGTCAATTACTAGCTATTGCTAGATGTGCTGTAGCTAACCCTCCTGCAATGATCTTAGATGAAGCAACTTCATCCATAGACACTCGTACCGAAAAGATAGTCCAAGATGGTATGGATAAGCTAATGAAGGGTAGAACAGTATTCGTTATTGCGCATAGATTATCGACAATCCAAAATTCTAAAGCCATTATGGTTATGGAAGGTGGAAAGATTATCGAACGTGGTGAACACGATTATTTAATAGAACAAAAAGGGAAGTATTATAATTTATATACTGGTAAAGAAGAATTAGATTAAAAAAAGAAATTCTATTGTTTTAAGAATGGACTTTATATATGTTATGTTGTATAATAAACAACATGTAGGGAGGTTTTTATGGAAAAATTAGATAATAACCAATATCATGATGACGTTGTTGCTATATTGTTAAATTTTTTAAGTACTAAAATGAATTCTGAAAATGAAATAGATCATTCATGCGCTTACTTAGATTATCCTGGTAAAACAGTTCTTGGTTCATTATACGATTGTAATCAAGTTATATCCTTAAGTATGGGTAGAGAAGATGTAGATTTGTTATTACTTGATAATAATAAGTTATTATCAATATGTACTGAAAATCCAGATTATGAAGATAATCTTAAAACTTATTTCTCTTTTTATATGTATACTAGTACATCAGATCTTGTTTTAAGAGTTACTAAAGATGACAATGGTATGATGAATATTACCATAGCTAATGATAGAGGCGTTGTTGTAAAATGTTCTTGTTATAAATGTAGTATACCTGAAACAGCTATAGGAAATGAAACACCATTGACACAACTTTTAAGACCAGTTAGTTTGGAACAATTATATGAAAGAGGATGTATTGATCCAAATAAAAAAGGAAAAAAGAAAAAAGGAAGAAAGAAATAATAAACAGAATAAAATCAAAGAAGATTTAGAATTCTAAATCTTCTTTTTGTTTATCTCCATCTACGCCATTCATCATATTTTTGATTATCACCATCGACATTGTTTTTAATGTCTATCTCGGCTTTAAGATAATTATCTCTATCACTATTTGGATCATAGATATATGGAAGTTTTCTTCCTTCGACAGATTTATTATTAGCCGTCATCTTTGCAATAAGAGCATTCTTTTCTTCTTGAGATAATCCATATAATTTCTGCATAGCATTAGCTTCTGCCATTATGGATGTACTAAATGATATTCTCTTGTTTGTAAGTGGCATAATATAATTATAAAAGTCAGTTGTAAATCTTGTAATAACCTCATCCAATTCTTCATCACTAGTTTCACTACTATTTAAAACTGCCTCATATTTTTTCCTTAAAGTGATAAATTCGTTCTGATCAATTCGTTTAAGAATATCCATAATTGTTTTATATAGTTTTTTATATACCTCACGATTAGGAATACTATGAACAATTCCTTGTAATTGACGTGTTTTCTCTTTCTTTAAATAATAAGCTAATTTCTTTCTAAATTCATTTATATCATGAAAATCAAATAATAAATCGATATCATTAAGTTTTTCTAATCTTCTAGATTCCTTCATTTGATCAAAAGTAACGGAACTGTAATGAGAAAACTCAATATTAGGAAGATAACTATCCCAAGTTGGATCTGATAAATATATTCCATTAATTCCATTGTGTCCATATTCAGGATCATTAATTTTAACTAGTACTCTAGCATGTAAAGCTAAATCGAGAGGTTTATCTTTTTCTTTTAAAACATCTTCTTCAATATCTTTAATTGCTTTTTCCATATTGATGTTATCATATGAAATATCAACTTCAGTAACAAGATATATACATGGAATTCCTAATCTACGAAGTAATTCTTCTTCCAGTTTAGCATAGGCAGCACATGACATAAATTCATTATCATCATCTAATATATAATAAAGTTTGGCACTCTTTGCTAAACTATCATCACTTTCTTTATATTTTTTATAATGTTTAGCTAATCTATGTGCCATTTTATATTTTTCATATGTTGTCAAATTAGAATCACGAATTGGAGCTATCATATCCTCTAACTTTTTTTCATGATTTAAATATTTTTTCAATCCATAATGATAACCTTCACACATAATACTTAATCTTACGTTTTTAGGAATATTATCTAATAATTTACTTTGTCTAAGTAATTCCCGATTAGATACATTAATCATTATTCTGTATTTTCTTTGATGCCTTCTTATTACTGCAAAGAAATTTCTAATTTGTTTAAAATATGCTATTTCATCATTATCGGTTACAAGCTCTGACTCCAAAACAATTGTCAATTCTCTGAATTTTTTAAGATCTAGATTTTTTAAGTTTTCTAACTCTCTTTCAGTTAGTTTTTTTGGATTAAGAGTCAAATAATTAATACCGATTAAATCTCTTTCAGTATAGTTACCAATAAATTTATCATTTCTAGCCATATGGTCACCTCACAATGCTCTACTTATATCCATTATATCACAATTATTAAAAAAGCAATATACACTTGACACTACATAGATAAAATAATAATCAGAAAAATAATTCATATTATTAACATATAAATATGATATAATTATATATGGATGGTGATATAATGCTAAAACTTAAAAATGTATCCAAATACTACTACAACAAAGGCGTTATTGCTTCTGGATTCAGTAAAGTAAATATCGAATTTGAAATGGGCGAATTTGTTGCTATCGTCGGTGAATCTGGTAGTGGTAAAAGTACCTTATTAAATGTTATTTCTGGACTAGATAGTTATGAAGAAGGAGAAATGTATATTAATGGTGAAGAAACAAGCCATTATAGAGAAAGTGATTTTGAAGAATATCGTAAAAAATACGTTTCTAATATCTTCCAAAACTTCAATCTAGTCAATAGTTATACTGTATATCAAAATATTGAATTAGTAATGCTATTAAATGGATACAAAAGAAAAGAAGTAAAAGAAAAAGTATTAAGTTTAATCGATAAAGTTGGCCTAAAAAAATATAAAAGAGTTAAAGTATCTAAATTATCTGGCGGTCAAAAACAAAGAGTAGCCATTGCTAGAGCTCTAGCTAGAGAAACTCCAATTATTGTTGCTGATGAACCAACAGCTAATTTGGATAGCAGATCATCTAAGTCTATCATTGAATTATTAAAAGAAATATCTAAAGATAAATTAGTTATTGTCGTAACTCATAACTTTAAAGAAATTGAAGAATTAGCTACTCGTATTGTCAAAATGCATGATGGAAAGATAGTTACTGATAAAAAAGTAACTAAAACAGAAAAAATAGCTACTCCTGTTATTAAAGATACGGCTAATATTGGTTTCTTTAATATGATAAGATTAGGCTTAAGAAATACTTTTAATGTTATTCCTAAATTTGTCTTAATCTTTATTGTTTTCTTCTTTGTCACTATAAGTTTATTATCCGTATATGGATCAATTCAAAAAGATGAATATGAAGAAGGAAAACTGGGAAATAGTTATTATTTTAATGATACTAGAGATACTAGAATAGTTATAAAAAAACAAGATGGTAGTGTTATTAGTAAAGAAGATTTTGATAAGTTAAATAAAATAAATAATGTCGAAGAAATAGTTGAAAACGATATCATTCTAGATAGTCAACTATGGTTTGAATCAGGCGATGATAGTTATATTAGTTTCTATGGAAGACTAAAACCTATCAGTAAATTTGATGGGAAATTAGATTATGGTAGAATGCCCGAAAATGAAAATGAAGTAATCTATATAACCTATGAAGATGATTATTACTTTGGTGAACGAAAAGAAGAATCACTAAAAAAGACATATTATTACAATGGTGATAAAAAAGATATTAGTCTAAAAGTAGTTGGTCTTAAATATATAACTGTTGGTGGAATTTCAGATCTTTTTAGTGGCATAAACAACACAATTTATGTCGATGATAATTTACTTGATAAATATATGAAAAACATTAATAGAGAACATAGTAATGTTACTATTAATATAAATGGTAATAATTATGAAAGTTATAATGCACCAGGCTATAATTTTGATATTCGTACTAGTGATAGAGTTCCTCAAGGTAAATCATATGTCTCTGAATCAATAAGTTATACATGTAAGGATTATTATTGCCCTAATCGTACACTAAGTATTAAAGTAAATAATTTGTATTATCAAGATAAATTAGATTTAACTATTAGTAAAGTTTATAACGACGATAATATTTATAATTTATTAAGTATCGGTAAAGCTGATTCTACTAATGGTTCTATATATATAAATCCAATTGACTATGATAGATTATTTAATAAAGATAGTTATCAAGCATCAGTTATTACTAACCATGTAGGTAATGTTGATGAAGTATCTAATGAACTAGAAAGTATGGGCTATAATATATTACAAATAAGAAAAGCTTTGGATAATACTGCATCAGATGCCTTAAAAGTACTTAAAATTCTTAAATTAGTAGTTATTGTATTCTTAATAATAACATTGTTCTTTATTTCCTACTTTGTTATTAAATTAATCCTTAAATCAAGAAATATCTATTATTCTACTTTGAGAATTCTAGGTGCTAATTATAATCATATTAAAAGAATACTAGATATAGAATTATTCTTTGATGCCACTTTAGCATATGTCGTATATTTAATCTTAACTATTTTAACTAAATATAGAATTATCTATGTTAAATTTATAAATAATATTTTAGAATACTTGTCAGTTAGAGATTATATCTTGATGTATATTATTTTAGTGTTTATGTCATATTTAATATCATCTAGATATGCTTCAAAAATATTCAAGAAGAGTGCTATGAAGTCTTATAGAGAGGAAGTGTAACGATGATTAGAATTGATAAACTAAATAAATACTATAATCGACATAAAAGGAATCAAATTCATGTCATTAACGATACTAGTTTAACACTTCCTGATAAAGGTTTAATTGCTTTAATTGGACCAAGTGGTTGTGGTAAAACAACCCTTTTAAATGTTATTGGTGGACTAGATAAAGCTAATAATGGTAATGTATATTTAGATGATAAGAAAATAACAACTATAAATACTTATAAGAAAGATAAATTAAGAAATTTACATATTGGTTATATCTTCCAAGATTATAAACTATTAGATAATATGAGTGTTTACGATAATGTTGCTATCTCTCTTCGAATGATTGGTATCAAAGATAAAAAAGAAGTAAAGAAGAGAGTAGAATATATCTTAGAAAGATTAGATATGTATCGTTATCGATATCGTCCATGTGGCATGTTATCTGGTGGTGAAAGACAGAGAGTAGGTATTGCTAGAGCTCTTGTTAAAAACCCTGATATTATTTTAGCTGATGAACCAACTGGTAATCTAGATTCTAAAAATACCATTGAAATAATGAATATCATTAAATCAATATCTAAAGATAAATTAGTTATCTTAGTAACACATGAAGTAGATTTAGCTAAATTCTATGCCACTAGAATTATTGAAATATTAGATGGTAAAGTTGAAAAAGATTATGATAATAAAAATATTAATAATCTAGATTATCGTATCGATAATAAATTTTATCTAAAAGATTTTAAATATCATAACAAGAATCATGATAATAATATTAACATTGAAATGTATAGTGATGATAATGATAAATTAGATTTAGTTATTATCTTTAAAAATGGTAATTTATATATTAAAAATAATTTAGATGATAAGATAGAAGTTATCGATAATAGTTCTAATATTGAACTTATTAATGATAAATATAAACAATTAGATAAAAGTATCTATGAAAAATATTCATTTGATTTTGATAAGATTATCAACAATAATCTAAAATTAAAATATACATCTATCTTTAATATCTTTACTATTTTCTCAAATGGCTTTAAAAAAGTATTTGCTTATTCATTTGTTAAAAAAATATTACTAGCTGGCTTCTTCTTATCGTCATTGTTTGTCACATATTCAGTTAGTAATTTAATTGGTTTATCGACAGTAAGAGATAAAGATTTTATTAATACTAATAAAAACTATTTACTTATGCAAGGAAGTAAGATTTCTATTAACGACTATGAGACATATGAGAAATTAGATGATATTGAATATATAATTCCCGGTACTAGCAAAGTTACTTTAAATGTTAATACTGATTTATATTATCAAACCCAAGGCTCTAATGTTACTATAAGTGGTAGTTTAGCAAGCGTTGATATGTTAGATGATAGCCTTCTTATATATGGTACTATGCCTAAAGAAAAAAATGAAATAGTTATCGATAAGATGGTCTATGATAAATCTGAAAGCTTAAAAATGTTAGGTATGTATAATGTAGAAAAAATGTTAGGTACTAAAGTATATTTAGGTGATAGATTACTTGAATATACCATAACTGGTATTGTCGATATGGAAAGTCCATCTATTTATACCTATAATAGTGAATTTATAAATATTATTGATAATAGCAGCAGTAATAATATTGGATTATATGACAATATAAAATATGGTAATAGTACCGATAATGGTGAAGGAAAAGTATATGATTATGAATTATATAAAAATAAGTTAAAGATTACTAAAGGAAGAGCTCCAACTAATGACTATGAAGTAATTGTTAATAACAGTTTAGAATATACTTTTGCTATAAATAAAAATATTAAAGATATAAAAATCAATAATCATGAGTTAAAAGTAGTGGGTTACTATACATCTGAAGATAATATAAATAGTTACTTTGTAAATACCAATACTAATAAATATGAACTAATTCTAAGTAATAAAAATCTAATTATCTATGCTAAAGATAAATCAAAAACAATCAGTAAATTCAAAGAATTAGATCGAAAAGTAATCGATGTCTATAATTATGACAGAAAAAATTATATTAAAGAACACAAAGAAAGCGTTAACTCTAGTATGATTGTTGCTGGCATTATGTTAGGTATATCATTAATTGAAATAATTCTTATGACAAGAAGTTCATTCTTATCTAGAATAAAAGAAGTAGGTATATATAGAGCTATAGGTGTCAAAAAGACAGATATCTATAAAATGTTTATGGGTGAAGCCTTTGCTATTACCACTTTAGCTCAATTACCTGGAGTATTATTTATGTCATATTGCATAAATGTTATCTCAAGTATTAATTATGTAGCTAGAAATTATGTAATGAATATTAGCGTTATAATAATATGTATTGGCTTATTGTATGCCTTTAATATTGTAATTTCTTTAATTCCAGTATTCAATACCATAAGAAAAACTCCAGCTCAGATTTTATCGAGACATGATTTAGACTAAGTAATTAAATAAAGCGAGTTTTCTCGCTTTTTTCTTTGATTAATGATATAATCATTTCTGAGGACTGATATTATGAACATGAATAAAATTAGAAATTTCTGTATTATTGCTCATATTGATCATGGTAAAAGTACATTAGCTGATAGAATCCTTGAATATACTGGTGCTATTGATAAAAGAGAAATGAAAGATCAAATATTAGATAATATGGATCTTGAAAGAGAAAGAGGTATAACCATAAAATTAAATGCCGTAAGACTTAACTATAATGGTTATATCCTAAATTTAATTGATACTCCAGGCCATGTCGATTTTACCTATGAAGTATCTAGAAGTATGGCTGCTTGTGAAGGTGCCATCTTAGTTGTCGATGCTGCCCAAGGTATCGAAGCTCAAACATTATCTAATATCTATTTAGCTATGGAAAATGATCTAGAAATAATACCAGTCATTAATAAAATAGATTTACCCAATGCTGATATAGATGCAAGAATCAACGAATTAAATAAAATGTTCGGTTTTAAAAAAGAAGAAATATTATTAACTTCTGCTAAAACCGGTGAAGGTATTCCAAAATTAGTAGATGCAATTATTGAAAGAATTCCTTCACCAAAAAAAATATATGATGATAATATATTAAGATGTTTAATTTTTGATAGCTATTTTGATGCCTATCTTGGAGTAGTATCCCTAGTAAGAGTTGTTAGTGGAAAAGTATCTGTTGGAGATAATATTAAGATGTTTACTACCAAAGATAGTTATCAGGTAACAGAATTAGGATATCATACTCCTAAAAAAGAAAATATTAACGAATTATCAATTGGTGAAGTAGGTTTTCTATGTGCCAGTATCAAATCGATTGATAGTGTTCGAGTAGGGGATACCATTACCTTAAATAATAATCCATGTAACGAAGGATTACCTGGATATAAATCATTAAAACCAATGGTCTTCTGTGGCCTATATCCAATTGATAGCAAAAAATATCCAAACTTAAGAGAAGCTTTAGAAAAATTAAAATTAAATGATGCTAGCTTATCTTTTGAACCAGAAACATCTCAAACCTTAGGCTTTGGATTTAGAACTGGATTTTTAGGATTGTTACATTTAGATATTATTACCGAAAGAATTGAAAGAGAATTTGGCATCGATATCATTGCTACTGCTCCATCAGTTATCTATGAAATAACTTTGACAGATGGCAGTATTATTTATGTTGATAATCCAAGTGAATTTCCTCCAAAAGTAAAAATATCTACCATCAAAGAACCATATATTAGAACTAACATCTATGTACCTAATGAATATATTGGTTCAATTATGGAACTGTGTCAAGACAAAAGAGGAACCTATTTAAGTACTGAATATATAGATACTACCAGAGTTAATATTCATTATGATTTACCACTATCTGAAATTGTATATGACTTCTTTGATCGCTTAAAAAGTTATACCAAAGGATATGCTTCCTTTGATTATGAATTAATTGGTTATAAAGAATCAGATTTAATAAAGATGGATATCATGTTAAATGGTGAAGTAGTCGATGCCTTATCAGTAATTGTCCATAAAGATTTTGCTTATAAAAGAGGTAGAGTAATTGTCGATAACTTAAAAGAAATTATTCCTAGACAATTATTTGAAGTACCTGTTCAAGCTGTTATTGGTAGTAAAGTAATTGCTAGAAGTGACATTAAAGCTATGCGTAAAGATGTTTTAGCTAAATGTTATGGTGGCGATATAACTAGAAAAAGAAAACTATTAGAAAAACAAAAAGAAGGTAAAAAACGAATGAAAACAATAGGTAGAGTCGATATTCCTAAAGAAGCCTTCTTATCCGTATTAAAAGCAACAGAAATAAAGAAAGATAATTAAAAGCATTATGTTGCTTTTTTATTTATAAAAAATCTATGCAAAAAATCTATTTTATTGTATAATTATAAAGCAAAGAGGAAGTGAAATATATGAATCTACCTAATATGCTTGAAGCTAAAAAAAGAACTAATAATATACCTAAAATCTTATATGATGATTATAATATAAGTAATATAGAAAATATTGGTAAAAATAAAAAATATTTAATACTAACATACGGTTGTCAGATGAATGTTCATGATAGCGAATATATCTCTGGTATTATGGAAGATATGGGATATCAAAAAACAGAAACTTTAGAATCAGCTAATGTTATTATTGTTAATACCTGTGCTATTAGAGAAAATGCCCATAATAAAGCCGAAGGTATGTTGGGCAGAATTAAACATTTAAAAGAAGAAAACAATGAAATAATTGTTATTTTCTGCGGCTGTATGGCTCAAGAAGAAGGTCTTGTTAATAAGATTAATAAATATAAATGGATTGATATTATTTGTGGAACGCATAACTATCATAAAATACCTGAATATTTATTAGCATTAACCAATCAAGATAGAGTATGTGAAGTATATAGTAAAGAAGGCGATATTATTGAAAATATCCCTCTTAAAAGAGATTCTAAATATACTGCTTGGGTCAATATTCAATATGGTTGTGATAAATTCTGTACTTATTGTATTGTTCCTTATACTAGAGGAAAACAGCGAAGTAGAAAAAAAGAAGATATTATAGACGAAGTAAGAGAACTATATAACAACGGATACCAAGAAGTAACTCTTTTAGGACAAAATGTCAATGCTTATGGTAAAGACTTTGATACTAAATATGATTTTGCTGATTTATTAGGTGAAGTTAGTCAAACTGGAATACCTAGAATTAGATTTGTTACCAGTCATCCATGGGACTTTACTGATAAAATGATTGAAGTAATTAGTAAATGTGATAACATTATGCCATACATCCATCTACCAATTCAATCTGGATCAGATCGTATTCTAAAACTAATGGGTCGTAAATATACAATAGATGAATATTTAGAAATTATAGCTAAACTTAGAAAGAGTATTCCCAATGTAAGTATTACTACCGATATTATCGTAGGATTCCCTGGTGAAACCAATGAAGACTTTGAAAAAACTTTAGATATAGTCAATAAAGTAAAATATGATTTAGCATATACCTTTATCTTTAGTCCAAGAGAAGGAACTCCAGCCGCTAAAATGGAAGATAATACACCTGTAGAAGAAAAGAAAGCTAGACTTGCTAAATTAAATAAATTAGTAAATAAATATGCTTTAGAAGCCAATAAAAAAATGAAAGGCAAAATATGTAATGTGCTTATCTTAGGACCAAGTGATAAAGATAATAAATATATGGGTTATACCGATAATATGAAACTTGTCAATATTGCTTGTGACAAAGAATATGTAGGTAAAATTATCCCTGTAAAAATTACCGGTGTTAAGACCTGGAGCTTAGATGGTGAAATAACTGATGGAAACTAATCTAGAAGCATTATTTAATGCTATTGAAACTTCAGAAGAATATAAAGAATATAAAAAAATGGCTGATATCTTAGCTAAAGATAAAACTATCAAAAAACTAATTGATGAAATCAAAGAATTAGAAAAACAAGCTACATATCTAGAATATATTAAAGATGATCATTATAAAGAAGTAGATGAAGAAATAAAAAGAAAATCAGCTATCTTAAATAGTAAACCAATATATCAAGAATATCTAAATAAAATGGAAGAGTTTAATAATGAATTATCATCTTCATCTAAAATGATTGAAAAATATATCGAAGAAAAGGTTTAAGATAAACATCTTAAATCTTTTTTTAATATATGTACAGTGTTTTATATCATAATTATGATATAATTAAAAAGGAGTGGTATTATGGATGTTATATTGAAAAAATTATTTGCCCTACAAGATAAAGAATATCAAGTATTTAGTGCCAAACTAATTCCTAACGTCAGTATTGATAATTTTATTGGTGTCAGAATACCTGATATTAGAGCATTAGCTAAAGAAATAAAAGATGAACCATATATTGAAACATTCTTAAATAATCTTCCCCATAAATATCAAGAAGAAAATTTATTACATGGAATCCTATTAAGTATCAAATACAAGGATATTGATATCGTCTTAGAAAAATTAGATATCTTTTTAGAATATGCCAATAACTGGGCTGTAACTGATATCATTAGTCCTAAAATATTTAAAAAATATCCCGATAAAGTATATCCATATATTCTTAAATGGATAAATAGCAATCTTGAATATAAAATTAGATTTGCTGTTGTCAGTTTATTACAATTCTATTTAGACGATAACTATCAAAAAGAAATATTATCTTTAGTTAGTAAAATAAAATATGATAGTTATTATGTAAATATGGCTATTGCTTGGTTCTATTCATATGCCTTAATCAAACAATATGATGATACCATTAAATATTTTGAAAATAAAAAATTAAATAAATGGATTCATAACAAATCAATTCAGAAAGCTATTGAAAGTTATCGCATTTCTGAAACAAAAAAAACATATTTAAAAACATTAAAAATAAAGTAGGTGATATTATGCCAGGATTTATTAGTCATACCGTTATGGCTAAAGATATTTATCCTAAATTAAATAATAATTGTCTTATAGATTATCTAATAACCTATTCTTTAGGAGGAGATTTATCTAAATATGCTAAATGTCGGGCTGATAGCCATCATAAAGATATGGATTTATTTATCTATAATATAGCCGATTATCTTAAAGATAATAATTTAGTTAATGATAAAGAATGCTTAAGTTTATTATATGGTCATATCTGCCATTATATAATGGATAATAAAATTCATCCATTAGTTAGAATTATTACTAAAAAAGTCAAAAAAAATAAACATAATCATACTTGGATAGAACAATACTATAATGAATATTTAGCTAAAAATATCTTTAATATGTCCTTAAAAGAATATACTAAATCAGGAATTCTTAAATCCAAAATAAATCGTAAATCTTCTAAATTGATCGATTATGTATATGAAAAAACATACCATACCAAACATGTCAGTAGATATTACAAATTTAATCTATTCCTTTATAAAATGGAAAGAATGATTATGAGTATTAATGCTAAATTCTGGTATAAAATTAATGGCCTTGATAAATTTATAAATATGAATCAAGAAATCGATTTAGTAAACGATAATAATAAAATAAAATATCTCGATAGTATAGGTAATGAAATCGATAAATCATTATTATCTTTATATAATGATTGTCTAAAAGATGCCATTACTTACATTAAGAAGATTAATAAATATCTAAAAATAAATTAAATATTATTGTGTAACTTTAAAATGTTTGCTATAATTTAACTAGAATAATAAAAAAGAATAGAGGGAAGTATATGAGAATAGTTATCGCTCTAGGTGGTAATGCTTTAGGTAAAACTCCAGAAGAACAATTGGAATTAGTTAAAGATACCGCTAAACAAATATCTAAAATAATTAAAAAAGGCCATGAAGTAGTTATTGTTCATGGTAATGGCCCACAAGTAGGAATGATTAATTTAGCGTTTGATAGTGCTTATCAACATAAAACAGGAACACCTCTAATGCCTTTTGCTGAATGTGGAGCTATGAGTCAAGGATATATCGGTTATCACTTACAACAAGCTATTAGTGATGAATTAAAAAGAAAAAGAATTGGCAAAAAGTGTGTTACCATTATTACTCAAGTAGAAGTAGATCATAAAGATAAAGCTTTCAAAAATCCTACCAAACCAGTAGGTATGTTCTATACTAAAGCTGAAGCCGATAAAATAGCTAAAGAAAAGAAATATACTTTTGTTGAAGATGCAGGTAGAGGCTATAGAAGAGTCGTTCCTTCACCTAAACCAATAAATATCGTTGAAGAAAAAATCGTTAAAAATTTAATTGAAAATGGCAATATCGTTATTACTTGTGGTGGTGGCGGTATCCCTGTCATTAGAAAGAATGACGGATATGCCGGCGTCGATGCCGTTATCGATAAAGATTTTGCTGCTTGTAAATTAGCCAGCCAAATAAATGCTGATGTTCTATTAATTTTAACAGCTGTTAGTAAAGTATGTATAAAATATAATACTCCATTACAAGAAGAAATAGATAATATGACCAGTGAAGAAGCTATGAAATATGTTAGGAAAGGGGAATTTGCTAAAGGTAGCATGTTACCTAAAATCTTAGCTTGTGTCGATTTTGTAACTAATAGACCAAAAGGAGTAGCTATCATTGCTGATTTATCTGAAGGATTAGCTGCTTTAAGTGGTCATACTGGTACTAGAATCACTAAATAATTTGACAAAAACAAACAAATGTGCTAATATATTCACCTTGAAAGAGGGGATTATATATGCAAAAAGAACTTAGAAATAGTGATGGTACTGTCGATATGCTTGTAATTACTAGTGATGATAATTATCAAGTTAAATTAGATAAAAATTACACATTAGTAGGTTACGCTGGTAACAAAATGTATGATAAATTTAAAAATTCAATTTTAGGAGCTGATATTGGCATTAAAAGTAATGGCTTTGTCAGTATGATATTATTATCTACATTATTAGCAATTAGCGTATTAGTAATTATGTATTTTAGTTTTAGAATATAAGAAGTCTCCAATTTGACAAGACTTCTTTTTTCTGTTATAATTTGTTAGTCTTTATACTTTATTAAAAAGAAAGGAGAGAAATGAGTAAAATAAATATCTTTAGTCTTGGTGGACTAAATGAAAATGGTAAGAATATGTATGTCATCCGTGTTGATGACGATATATTCGTTTTTGAAGCGGGTTTGCAGTATGCTGATGAGCATACACTAGGAATCGATTATATGATTCCTAATATTGATTATTTAAAAGAAAACAAAGATAAAATAAAAGGAATCTTTTTAACACATGGTCATGATGAAAATATTGGAGCTATTACTGATATTATCGATATGTTAGGTGATATCAAAATATATGGTTCTAGATTCACTTTAAATATCGTAAAACAAGAATTAACAGAATATAAGATGAATACTGATAATCTAATATTAGTTAAAGATAACCGAATAATTGATTTTGGTAACGTTAAAATAACTCCTATCAGTATGTCACATTCTATTCCAGATAATTATGGATATGCAGTATATACTAAAGATGGAGTAATCTTTTATGCTTCCGATTTCGTTTTTGATCCAACTATGTCTGGATCTTATAAAACTGATTTAGGAAGATTAGCCTATATTGGTAGACAAGGTGTATTATGCCTAATGACTGAATCATTATATGCTATGAATAAAGGATATACTTCTCCAAATCATCGTATTCAAGGTATAATAAATAAAACATTAACTAAGAATAAAGGAAGAATTATCTTTAATGTCTTAAATTCCCATTTGTATAGAATACAAGAATTATTTAATGAAGTATCGAAGACTGATAGAAAAATTGTTGTTATGGGAAAAAGACTACAAAATATTGTTAAATACTCTTTAGATAATGGATATCTACATATCGACAAAAAATTTATTGGCGACTTATCAAATATTAATGATAAAGATGTCGTTATCTTAAACTCTAACGAAAGAGAAAAACCATACGTCAATATGATTAAAATCTTAGATGGTTATGATAAATTTATTAAAATAAATAAAGATGATACCATCTTCTTAGCTACCCCAATCTATGAAGGTAGAGAAAAAACCTTCTATAAACTATTGGATATGATTGCTATGGTTGGTGCTAATTCTGTTGTCCTATCACCTAAGACTAATCTAAGTTATCATGCTTCAGCCGAAGATCTAATGATGATGATTGATCTAATGAATCCCAAATATTATTTTCCTATCAAAGGTGAATATTCAGAACAAGTTGCCAATGGTGATCTAGCTTACGAGTCAGGTATTCCTAGAGAAAATATTATCTTAAAAGAAAATGGTGGCGTAGCTACATTTAATAACGGCGATTTAGTAGATGACTTTACAGAAGTTCATACTGGTGTAATTTCTATCGATGGTGATAGCAGCGATGATGTAGGGGAGTTAGTATTAAGAGATCGTGAAATGCTATCTTTAAATGGTATTGTCATTATCAGTGTTACCTTAGATAAAAAGAACAAACAAATCCTAGCTGGCCCTGAAATCTTAACTAGAGGATTTATCTACGTTAAAGATAGTGCCGAATTAATTAAAGCTATCAAAGATTTAGCAACTGATGTTATCATCAATAATTCAAAGAATAATTATATTGATTATAATAAAGTTAAAATGATTATTCGTGATAGATTATCTAGTTTTCTATATGAAGAAACTGGTGATAAACCAATGATTATTACCGTTATTCAAGAAATATAAAAAAAGCGTTTATTTAAACGCTTTTTATTATCTATATTCCACTTTAATCATTTTAGCATGAATAACAATTCTCTTTGTTCCATCATCAGTACAAGTAGACAATGTAAGAATCTTATCATTATTACTAACATCTTCTCCAAAATTATAGATACTTCTTTTAGCTATCGTATTGATAAATTCTTGATGTTGATTATCCGTATCAAAATAAGTTTTTAAGTAATATACTTCTGGTTTAATCGTATAGATAGAAAATATTTTCCATACCGTATTAGAAGTCGGAGTTGATAATTTAATATAATGGTTTTCTTCATTAGTATACCAACTTTCTTTTAATACCCATACAAGTGAACCAAACATTGTTCTATTAGTCATATTATGGGCATACATAATAGTATTATTTCCAAAATAAGTAAAATCATCACGATAATCAGCATATACCCAACCACTAATATTATAATTCTTATTAAAGTCATGCTTTAAATAATATTCATTATCATTATGTTTTACTACTGAATAATTAACATTGGTATTATTAACCTTTAACCATCCAACCGTTTCATTATTTTTTCTTAATAAATCATTAAAATCAACAGATAAGAAACTTATATTTTGATATTTACTTTCTCCACTAGGAGTATATTCAACTGCCTCAATTACTTCTTGTTTCTCATCTTCTAATATTTTTGTTGATTCGATAATATCAGTAGTTAAATAATTAATCTTTAATTTTTGAACATACCATTTAGAAGATACAAAAATACAGATAAAATAAGTAGTTAATGTAAGCGTAATCATCATTATTGGTATTACTGGTTTCCCTTTGTATTTTAATACCGATCCTCTTTTAGGATCAATTAAACACATAATCCCATTATAAAAATAAAGTGGTATCAATGTAAATATATTATATAGTCCTAAAAAGAACCATCGACAAATATTTATCATATAAATACCTCCTTATTATCTACAATTATAACATATTTTTTCTAAAAATAATATATATGCTTTGAAAAAAAATAAAATAATGTTATAATATTACCAGTTTATGAGAGGTGTATATTAAATGAATGTGAGTGATATCAAAGTAGGTGATAAATTACAGATTCATTGCTATAAACACGATGGTAGCTTACATAGAAAATGGGATGAAGCTGTAGTTTTAGATATTTTTCCTGAATATATGGTCTTTGGTAATAACAGAACTACTGTTGTCGATGCCGATGGAAAAATATGGAAAACAAGAGAACCAGCTGTTATGTTTTTCTTTAAAGATAGATGGTTCAATATTATTGGGCAATTAAAAGATTATGGCATATATTTTTATTGCAATATTGCCACTCCAGCTTTAATCGATAATAAAATTATTAAATATATCGATTATGACTTAGATCTTAGAGTATTTCCTAATGGTAGCTTTAAAATATTAGATAGAATGGAATATAAATATCATAAAAAACAAATGCATTATTCTAACAGATTAGATTTTATCTTAAAGTATGAATTAGGTAATCTAATTGAAATGGTTAGAGTAAGAGAGATGCCATTTGACAAAGATACCATTAATAAATATTATGAAAAGTATATGAGTATTGTAGAAAAATAGATTTATCTATTTTTTCTTTATTAATATATTTACAAAAAATAAATAAATATGTATAATGAAATAGAAGTATGAAAGGATGAAAGTTATGGATGAATACAAAATAACAATGCGCAATGAAGAAGATACCGTTCATTTAGCACAAAATATTGAATCAGAAAAGTTCCCAAATATGGTTATTTGTTTATATGGAGAACTTGGTAGTGGTAAGACAGTTTTTGCCAAAGCATTTGGACACGCTATGGGAATCGAAGGAATTACTTCCTCAACTTTTAATATAATTAAAGAGTACAGTGGAGAATTACCACTATATCATATGGATGTATATCGTTTAGAAAACGGAAATATAGATAATATAAAAATAGAAGAATATTATAACAAAGGTGGAGTAACCATTATTGAGTGGGCAGATTTAATTGAAAATCGTCTACCTGAAGAAAGACTAGATATTAAATTTAAATTAATCGATGAGAACACTAGAGTATTGATACTTATCCCACATGGAGAAGAATACATTAGAGTTTGCGAGGACATTTTATGATAAGCTTATTCATAGATACATCTTTAACTAGTGTATCTATTTCTATTATAAAAGATAATAAAATATTAAGCTTAATCCAAAAAGAAATACCTTCTACATATGCTAAAAAATATGTTAAAGAAGCCTTAGATAATGCCAATATCGATGCTAATGATATCGATAACATTATGGTTGTCAATGGACCAGGATCACTTACTGGAGTAAAAACTGGTGTTGCCATTGCTAAAACCTATGGATATCTAATTAGAAAAAAAGTAACTCCTATATCTAGCTTAAAAAGCTTAGCTATAAGTAGTAAATATAAAGGTAATATTATGAGTCTTATTCCTGCTAATAACAATAATTATTATATAGGTATATATGACCAAGACTATAATATTATTGAAGCTGAAAGAATTATCAATAATCAAGAAATACCATCCCTATGTAATAAATATAATCCATATATTGTATCTATTGATATAAGTGTTATTGGAAAATATAAAGTTAATAAACAAAATATTGATGTTTTAGCAGTAGTTAATCACTATCTAGATAAAGAAAAACTATTAGAGGGTAAATAAAATGATAAAAGAAGTAGATATTGAAAGTATTAATCCCTTTCAAAGAAGAATTGAATTTTTTGAAGACAACAAAAGCCTTGGTTTCTTAGAATATTCCTTAATATATGATCGCATAGAAATAGATAATATCCAAGTATTAGAAGAACATAGAGGCAATGGTATTGGCACTAAATTAATGTCTTATCTAGTAAGTTTAGCTATTGAACTAAGAGTAGATAATATTACCTTAGAAGTAAGAATAAGTAACGAAATAGCTAGAAATCTATATAAAAAATTTGGTTTTCGTGAAGTAGCTTTAAGAAAGTATTATTATGGAGATGAAGATGGCATTTTAATGGAAAAAAATGTAATGTAAGAGGTGATAAAATGACAAATGAAAAAAATACTAAAAAAAGTATCTTAATAATTGCTTTCATTATTGTTGTTATTATTTCCGTAGGAACATATGCCTGGTTATCATATGCTAGTCAAAAAACAGCAATGGTTCTTACCATTGGTAATATTAATTCTATTGAAGTAAGATTATCACCATATCAAATTAATGCTACCTTAGCACCTAAAACTCAATATACTAGTGGTATACTTACAACCGTATCAGCAGCTAATAATTCTACTAGTGCTAAAAAAATAGAATTATATTATGATATCAAAAGTATTTCATCATCCCTAACTAGTGGTGACTTTAAATATAAAATAATAAGAACAAATGATAATGCTGCTTATGATGGAACATTTGCTTCTGCAACAGTCGGTAAAAAAAGTATTCTAACTCAATCAGTTCCGGCAGGCACAACCTATAATTATAATGTTTATCTATGGATTGATGGCTATTCAAATGCCAATGCAGCAAGTGGAAGCTTTGAAGGAGATTTAAGAGCTAATATCCTTAGCCATACAGTTACCTTTGATGCTAACGGAGGAACTAGCCCAGTTACTAGTAAACAAGTAAACTATGGAGAACAATATGGTTCCTTACCAACCCCTCAAAAAACAGGTTATACATTTTTAGGCTGGAATGGTAAGAATATGATTCCTACAATAAGTAGTCAAAATCTAACAGTTTATCATTATAGCAGTAGAACAACCAGTGCCTTTCTAGATGATAGCGGTACTCCATATGTTAGAATAAATGGTAATACATCAACTCAAAATATCGATACATCATGGTATATTAAACCAAATAGACCATTCGAACTAATACCTAATGAAACGTATTATTTAAGTTTTTATGCCAGAAGTCAGAATTGTGTTACCACCCAATTGATTACTAAAAGAACATCAGCGTCAAATGGTAAAACAGGAGTATATTATTCGAATACAGCCAATTTATCTGACAGTGATTTAGTTGCTACAATAGATAAGAGTTATAATTTTAGCAACAATGGACAATGGCAACTAATTAATGCAATAATATCAATTCCTAATGTTTCTGGGAATGGAGTTTTAGCTATTGGTAATGATAGTCCAAATATTTATGGAACAAATTGCTATTTGGATATCAAAGAAATTCAACTTGAGAGAAATAATTCAACAATTTCTGAATATGAACCATACTATATTACAAGTAATACAACCGTAGTACAAGACCAAGATCATACACTAACAGCTATATGGCAATAATAACCAAAGAATTAATGTGATATCAAGTAATAATAAAGTATTCCTTAAGCTTACAAAAAGTATTGTTTTCAATACTTTTTTTTGTTATAATTTAAATAGAATAGGTGAAGAAAATGAATAACGTAAACGAAGAAAATAAAACAACTAAAAAAAGTATCTTAATAATTGCTTTCATTATTGTTGTTATTATTTCCTTAGGAACATATGCCTGGTTATCATATGCTAGTCAGAAAACAGCAATGGTCCTTACCATTGGTAATATTAATTCTATTGAAGTAAGATTATCACCATATCAAATTAATGCTACCTTAGCACCTAAAACTCAATATACTAGTGGTATACTTACAACCGTATCAGCAGCTAATAATTCTACTAGTGCTAAAAAAATAGAATTATATTATGATATCAAAAGTATTTCATCATCCCTAACTAGTGGTGACTTTAAATATAAAATAATAAGAACAAATGATAATGCTGCTTATGATGGAACATTTGCTTCTGCAACAGTCGGTAAAAAAAGTATTCTAACTCAATCAGTTCCGGCAGGCACAACCTATAATTATAATGTTTATCTATGGATTGATGGCTATTCAAATGCCAATGCAGCAAGTGGAAGCTTTGAAGGAGATTTAAGAGCTAATATTCTTAGTCATACAGTTACCTTTGATGCTAACGGAGGAACTAGTCCAATTACTAGTAAACAAGTAAACTATGGAGAACAATATGGTTCCTTACCAACTCCTCAAAAAACAGGTTATACATTTTTAGGATGGAATGGTAAGAATATGTTATCACTTTCTAAAAGTAGCTTTTCAGGTTGTACTTTAAACGCTGATAACAGTCTAACCTCAAACATAAACAATTCATACTATGCGAGCATATTTGCTAATTATTTACTTGACTTTTTCTTCGAAAATATGGGAAAAACCTATACTTATTCAATGAGTGAACCAATATCGGATAGATCATTTGGTGTTGTTATATATGGTACAAGAACTGGAGGAGGAACATATCAGGAAATTAATGTTGGTGTATCTAAAAATGTAGCCACATTTACAATTGCCAATGATTTTACCAATATGACACGTGTCGAATTACGTTTTAATCGCTTAGGTTCTAAATTTACTGATACGACGACAACCAGAACAAACTTTCAATTAGAAGCAGGTTCTGTAGCAACTGAATATGAACCATACTATATTACAAGTGACACAACCGTAGTACAAGATCAAGATCATACGCTAACGGCAATATGGCAAGATAATCATGAATTAGTACCATCTACTTATCAGTTAGTTGAGTATTTAGAAAGTACTGGTACACAATATATTTTGACTGACGTTATACCTTCATCAAATTTCAAATTGGAAGCAGATGTATATGGTTCATCATCATATACTGGTGAAACAGCCTTTGCTGGCGTTAGAGATAGTAAAAGTATTGAATTCTATTATCAAGCTGGAATACCCAAATTTTGGATTACTGCGGGAGCAATTGGAGCAGCAACTGCATATTACGACCAAAAGATTCATTACATTGCTGAAAGTAATTCATCAGGAATAAAATTGACAATCAATGAGGCTCAATATGAATCTACTAATGTTTATACTGGTGGAACTTCAAATCCTTTAATGATATTTTCATATAATGGTTCTGGCACCCCAAGTTATAATTTTAGAGGCAGAATATATTATTTAAAATTATATGATAATAATGTTCTTATCCGTAATTTTATACCATGCTATCGTAAGAGTGATAATGTTGCTGGATTGTATGATACAGTACATAATACATTTTATCCAAATGGTGGATCCAATCCATTTATTTTAGGACCTAATATATAAAAACTGATATTACAATATCAGTTTTTTAATATCTTATCGACAATTCCATATTCTAAAGCTGCTTTAGCATCCATATAATAATCTCTATCCGTATCTTTTTCAATTTGTCTTAAACTTTTACCAGTATTTTTAGCTAAAATCATATTTAATTTTTTTCTTAAATTAACAATTCTTTTAGCCACAATATCAATTTCAGTTGCTTGTCCTTGAGCTCCTCCTAATGGTTGATGAATCATTACTTCTGCATTTGGTAGACAATATCTTTTCCCTTTAGTTCCACACGATAAAAGAAAAGCTGCCATTGAAGCTGATAACCCAACACAAGTAGTTGATACATCAGATTTAATCAAATTCATCGTATCGTATATCGCCATTCCTGAAGTAATAGAACCTCCTGGAGAATTAATATATAATGCTATATCACTTTGATTAATACTATCTAAATATAAAAGTTCTGCAATAACAATATTAGCTGATTCATCATTAATTTCACCACTAAGTAATATAATTCTATTTTTTAATAATCTAGAATATATATCATATGCTCTTTCTCCCATATTACTTTTTTCAATTACTGTCGGTATCAACATTATATATCACCTAGTACTATCATAATATATATTATTATTTTTATAATAAAAATGATGCGACAAAATATGAAATGGTATATAATTAATATAGGTGATATGATGAATTTAGAAACTATAAAAGTTGGAACCCTTAAATGTAATTGTTATCTACTTGAATTAGATCATGATGTTCTAGTAATTGATCCTGGCGATGAAGCTGAAAAGATAGTAAAAAAGATTGGCAATAGAAAAGTGAAAGGCATAATTATTACTCATCATCATCCTGATCATGATGGTAGTGTACCCGCTTTACAAGCAAAATATAATGTAGAAGTATATGATAGATATAATTTAAAAGAAGGAATAAATAATATCTCTAAATTTACTTTTGAAGTTATTTATACTCCTGGACATAAAGAAGATTTGATTTCCATATATTTTAAAAAAAATAAAATTATGTTTGTTGGCGATTTTATTTTTAAAGATTCAATTGGTCGATGCGATTTACCAGGTGGTAACATTAATGAAATGGCTTCTTCAATTGAAAAAATAAAAAAATATGATAAGGATATTACTTTATTTCCAGGTCATGGAATAAAGACAACATTAGGTTATGAAATAAATAATAACCCATATTTCAAGAATTTGTTATAATTGACAGTTATTTAAATAATTAATATAATTTATTTAGAATGGAGTGATAAAATGTTTGATGCACAAAAACACACTGATAAAATTATAAATTTTATTAGAGATTACTATCAAAAATATAATTTAGCTGGAGCTGTATTAGGTATTAGTGGTGGTAAAGATTCAGCGGTCGTTGCTGCGCTTCTTGTTAAAGCTTTAGGTAAAGAAAATGTCATTGGTTTAACACTACCATGTCACTCAAAAGAAAGTGATATGGTAGACGCTAAAAGAATAAGTGACTATTATGGCTTTAAACTACATAACATCGATTTAACAAATACTTTTGATACTTTTAAGTTGGAAGTAAATAAAATAGCTAATTATCAAGAAAAAGACTTAGAAAATAGTGATATTAATGCTAAACCTAGACTTAGAATGATGGCGTGTTACTATATGGCAGCATTAATGTCTGCAATTAATAAAAAAGGTTATTTAGTCGTAGGTACTAGTAATAAAAGTGAATTATATGTAGGCTATTTTACAAAAGGTGGAGATTCTGTCCACGATATTGCTCCCATTGCTGATTTAACAGTCTCTGAAGTAATTAAAGTAGGAGAAGTACTAAATGTCCCTAAAGATATATTATATAAAACTCCAAGCGATGGTCTTAGCAATCTAAGTGATGAAGATAAACTAGGTGTAACTTATGATGATATAGAAAAATATCTTAATAATTCAAATGATTTATCTAAAAAAACAAGTGAAAAAATAGCTGATTTACATAATAAGAGCACCCATAAATTTAATATTCCTAAATATGAAAAGGATTCAAAATGAAATTAGGTATATATATTGGTAGTTTTAATCCAGTTCATAAAGGACATATAAGTTTTATTAATTACTTGATAAATAATAATTATCTTGATAAAATAGAGATTATTCCAACTGGTAATTATTGGAATAAAAATAGTTTAATAGCTATTGAAAAAAGAATTGCTATGTTAAAAATTTATCAATCTGATAAAATAATAATTAATGATACGTTAAATGATATTCCATATACATATTTATTATTAAGAGAATTCAAAAAACAATATCCCAGTGATCAAATATACTTGATAATGGGTGCTGATAATATTATTAAATTTGATTTATGGAAAGAATATCAAGAAATAATTAATAATTACAAAATTATAATATTGCCAAGAGATGGCATTGATGTTTATAAATATATAAATAAATTTGAGAATAATAATCATTTTATAATTATTAATGATTTTAAAGATTATAATATTTCTTCTAGTGAGATTAGGGAATTAATCCATAATAAAAAATATGATGAACTTAGTAATTATTTAGATAATTCAGTAATAGATTATATCAAAGAATTCAATTTATATGGTATAATTGATTAAGTGGAGGTGCTTTATGACAGATATTGAAATAGCAAGAAATACTAAATTACAAAAAATAACTGAAATAGGCAAAGAATTAGGTTTAAAAGAAACAGATTTAGAATTATATGGTAATTATAAAGCTAAAATAAATAATCGTGTTTTAGCTGAATTAGCTAATAAAAAAGATGGTAAACTAGTTCTTGTAACTGCCATTAGTCCGACGCCTTTAGGTGAAGGAAAAACAACAATATCAATTGCCATTGCTGATGGTCTTAGAAAGATTGGTAAAAAAAGTATTCTGGCTCTTAGAGAACCATCACTAGGACCTGTTTTTGGTATTAAAGGTGGAGCCACTGGTGGTGGATATGTTCAAGTAGCTCCCATGGAAGATATTAATCTTCACTTTACTGGTGATATTCATGCCATAACTGCTGCCAATAATTTATTGTCAGCCATGATTGATAATCATATTTATTTTGGTAATGAATTAGGAATAGATAGAGTTGTTTTTAAAAGATGTTTAGATTTGAATGATCGTCAACTTAGAATGGTTAATACTGGTTTATCTAATGAAAAAAACACCGTACCAAGAATGGATAGTTTTGATATCTCGGTAGCTAGTGAAGTTATGGCTATCCTATGCTTAGCTAAAGATATTGATGATTTAAAAAGAAGACTTGGTAATATAATTGTTGGTTATACCAAAGATGATAAGTTAGTATATGCTAGCGATTTACATGCTGAAGGTAGTATGGCCGCACTTTTAAAAGATGCCTTAAAACCAAATTTAGTTCAAACATTAGCCCATACTCCAGCCATTATTCATGGCGGCCCATTTGCTAATATTGCTCATGGATGCAACAGTGTAATTGCTACTAAAATGGCTCTAAAATTAGGTGATTATGTTATTACCGAAGCTGGCTTTGGTGCCGATCTAGGAGCTGAAAAATTTTTAGATATAAAATGCCGAAATATGAATATTAAACCAGATGCAGTTGTCCTTGTAGCTACTATCAAAGCCTTAAAATATCATGGCGGTGCCCTAAAAGAAGATGTTCAAAAAGAAAATATAAGTGCTCTAGATAAAGGAATAAATAATTTATATAAACATATTGATAATCTTAAAAATAAATTTGGCTTAAATACCATTGTTGCTATCAATAAGTATGATAGTGATACGGAAAATGAAATAGCCTTAGTAAGTAGTAAATTATCATCACAAAATATTCCATTTAGTCTAGTAACAGGCTATAATGATGGTGCTGTTGGTGGAGTAGATATTGCCAATAAATTAATCTCTTTGGTAGAAGAACCATCTAAATTAAATTACACCTATGATCTAAATGATGATATTAAAACTAAAATAAAGAAAGTAGCTAATAAAATATATGGAGCTACTGATGTCATATATAGCGATGATGCTCTTAATGAAATAGCTCGAATTGAAAAATATGGATATGGTAACTATCCAATATGTATTGCCAAAACCCAATATTCATTATCTGATGATCCTAAAAACCTAGAATGTGATAAAGAATATAATATAACTGTAAGAAATGTTGAAATCAAAAATGGTGCTGAATTTATTGTCGTCCTTGCAGGAAACATTATGACTATGCCAGGATTACCTAAAATACCAGCAGCTGAAAAAATAGATGTCGATTCAAGTGGAAGTATTAGTGGCATATTTTAAACATCAACAAAATTAGTTGATGTTTTTTATTGAGTTAAATAAGTGTAAACACTCGATAATGCTATTTATTACAATTATACTTTTGTGTTATAATTGTTACGAGGAGTATATTATGAGTAGAAGAGGAAAAAAAGGTAAAAATAGTCTATTGACAACGTTCGTAATAATTATTGCCTTCCTAGCTGTAGGTATCATAAGTTATTATATATATAAAGACTATACAAATAAACTAAAAGAAAAAAATAGTGTTAAAATACACTATGTTGATAATTTGACAGCTGAAATAAATAGCAATGCCGATATTATTATGTTTATTGATAGCGTCGACAATGGAGAAGTAGTCAATATGGAAGATAAAGTAGATACTTCTACTTTAGGTAGTCAAAAATTAACATTACTTGTTTTAAATAAAGATGGTGAAGAAGAAAAACATGAATTTAAGATTGAAATTATCGATACCATTAAACCAGTAATCGAAGCAAAAAACGAAATAACTATCTATGTTGGTAATAATCCAGATTTATTAAAAGATGTAAAAGTAACAGATAATTCTGCTGAAGAAATAAAAGCCGAAGTTAGTGGTGAATATGACAAAAATAAAACTGGTAAATATAATCTTAAGTATGAAGCTACTGATTCTTCTGGTAATAAAAGTGAATATGATTTTATATTAAATATTATTAGTGATCCCAATAATAGAGTATTTACAACTAGTAAAGGTTTTAGTGGAAAAGTAGTAAATGGTGTTACTTATATCGATGGTGTTCTTATCGCTAATAAGACCTATAAATTACCAAACAATTATGGTAGCGGTCTTACTAGTGAAACCCAAAATGCTTTCAATAAAATGAAGAATGATGCTAATGGTCAAGGCTTAAATCTCTATATTGGTAGTGGATATCGTTCTTATTATGATCAGCAGTATATCTATAATAATTATGTAAAAAGAGATGGCCAAGCAGCTGCTGACACTTATTCAGCAAGAGCTGGGCACTCTGAACATCAAACCGGATTGGCTTTCGATGTCTGTGAAAGAAATACTTCTGCATGCATTTCAAGTTGGTTTAATGATACTGCTGCTGCTAAATGGATGAGTGATAATTGCTATAAATATGGTTTAATCTTAAGATATCCCAAAGGTAAGGATAATCTTACCGGTTATATGTATGAATCATGGCATTTTAGATATGTTGGCGTCGAGTTAGCTACTAAATTATATAATGGTGGTAACTGGATAACATTGGAAGAATACTATGGTATAGACAGTAAATATAGTTAGGTGATGAGTAGTGAAAAAAATATTGATAAGTATAATTGCCATTATGTTCTTTGTTCCTATAAAAGTTAATGCCCTTGCAATTACCAATACTAGAGTTGAAGGAACAAATGAAGCAACAATTGGTGGAGAATTTGGTCTAAGCTTTCATGTAAGTTATGACGAAGTAAAAAAAGGTACCGATAATACCTATGGTGTATGGCTTGTAGCCTATGAAATTGAATTTGATGATTCAGTCTTTATGATAAGTAGTGTCAAATCAAATATATGGGATACCATTATTTATAAAGAAGATGGTAAATATTATGTCTTAAGTGAAATAGGTGAAGCTAACCCTGATAAGAATAAATGTGTTGATAATATTCTTTATTGTTCTGAATATTATGTTGTAGTTAACTTTTTTGTTAAAGATACTACCGTCACTAGTTCAACTATTAAAATGGGTGAAGTAGATGTCGAAGTCTTTCCAGTAGATGGAGGAATGAATCCCGAATATGATGAAGATGATTCCATTTCTTTAACCGCCGTATCAAATAAAAGTCAAACTATTAATATCAAAAAATCAACCGGTAATGTTGTCGAAGAACCTAAAAATATTGTTCAAAATAGTAAACCTGAGATAAGTGAACCTAAAGCTAGTGATAATACTAAAGTTACTGCTGATAATTTAAAATCTTCAAATGCATATTTGAAAGATTTAACTATCAAAGGATATGCTATAGATTTTTATAAACGTACTAATGAATATGATTTAATGGTTGAAAAAGGAACTAATAATCTAGAAATAGAAGCTAAACTTGCTGACGAAAAAAGCACGCTAGAAATAATTGGCGCTGATGATTTAAAAGCTCATAATTATAAAGTTGAAATAAACGTAACTGCTGAAAATGGTGATAAAAATACCTATATTATAAACATTAAAGAAGAAAAAGAAGAACAAATAAAAAAATTATCGACTCTAACTCTAGTTGCTAAAGTTAAAAAAGCTATTATTAAATACAAAGTATATCTTATTATTGGTGCTTCAGTCATATTATTGATTGCTACTATTGCAACTATTATAAGTAAAATAAATGATAAAAAACTAGGTAATAAGTTCGATGAGTTTTAAATAGACAAATGTCTATTTTTTTCTTGCTTTTATTATATATTGCTGATAAAATGTATATGAATTGTCTTATTATTAATATTAATAACAGATGTGGATGTGATATTATGTATAATCTTGTATCTAAATATTCACCTAGTGGTGATCAACCAAAAGCAATTGAAGAATTAGCTACCGGTATTAAAGAAGGTAAAAAACACCAAGTATTACTTGGAGCTACTGGAACTGGTAAAACATTTACTATTGCTAATGTTATCAAAGAAGTAGATAAACCAACATTAGTCCTAGCTCATAATAAAACTTTGGCCGGTCAATTATATAGTGAATTTAAAGAATTATTTCCTGACAATCGGGTTGAATATTTCGTAAGCTATTATGATTATTATCAACCAGAAGCCTATGTACCAAGCACTGATACTTATATTGAAAAAGATGCCAAAATAAATGATGAAATCGATGAATTAAGACATAAAGCAACATCTAGCTTACTAACCAGAAGAGATGTCATAGTAGTCGCTTCTGTTTCATGTATTTATGGTATTGGTGAAGTAGATGAATATAAAAATAAAATGCTAACTATAAGTAAAGGCGATACCGTAGAACGTGATAAAATATTAACTAAGTTAGTTGAAATGTTATATGAAAGAAGTATGTATGATTTATCACGTGGTACCTTTAGAGTAAGAGGCGATACCATTGAAATAATTCCTGCTTATGAAAGAAAAAATGGTATTATGATTGAATTCTTTGGTGATGAAGTAGATCGTATTTGTGAATTTGATACCGTAACTGGAGCTGTCATCAAAGAAAAAATGAGTGTTTCAATCTTTCCAGCCAGTCATTTCGTTACCTCTGATGATAAATTAAAATTAGCTGTATCTAGAATCAAAGAAGAACTTGAAGAAAGAAGAAAATATTTCTTAGATAATAATAAATTAATTGAAGAACAAAGACTACGCGAAAGAGTTAACTATGATACCGAAATGCTTCTTGAGACTGGATTCTGTAGAGGTGTCGAAAACTATTCTAGACATTTAGCTCTAAGAGAAGAGGGTGAAACACCAACTACGTTAATTGATTTCTTTCCAGATGATTTTTTACTTGTTATAGATGAATCCCATGTTACTATACCTCAAGTAAGAGGAATGTATAATGGTGATAGAGCTAGAAAACAAAATTTAGTAGATTATGGCTTTAGATTACCTAGTGCTCTTGATAATAGACCACTTAAATTTGAAGAATTTGAAAGAAAAATTAATCAAGTAATATATGTTAGTGCTACTCCAGGAGATTATGAATTATCCCTTGTAAATAACAAATATACTGAACAAATAATAAGACCTACCGGCTTGTTAGATCCAATTATTGAAGTAAGAACTAGTAAAAATCAAATAGATAATTTAGTCAAAGAAATCGATTTAAGAAGAAGTAAAAATGAAAGAGTTTTAATTACAACTCTTACCATTAAAATGGCTGAAGAATTATCTAATTATCTAAAAGATATCGATATTAAAGTAGCTTACTTACATAATGAAATTAAAACTCTTCAAAGAATGAAAATAATTAGAGATTTGCGTCTTGGAACTTATGATGTTGTCGTTGGTATTAACTTACTACGTGAAGGATTAGATATTCCTGAAGTATCTTTAATTGCCATTATGGATGCTGATAAACAAGGATTCCTTCGTAGTGAAAGAAGTTTAATTCAGACCATAGGTAGATGTGCCAGAAATGAAAATGGTATGGTAATTATGTATGCTGATACAATTAGTGAAAGTATGCAAATAGCTATTGATGAAACGAAAAGAAGAAGAGGTATCCAAGAAGCATACAATAAAGCTCATGGTATCGTTCCTAAAACAATTATTAAAGAAATTAGAGAACTTATCAGTAATGAAGCTGAAACTGAAAAACAAATTAATAATGATAAATTAAGTAAGAAAGAAAAGCTTGATTTGATAGAAAGATTGACTAAAGAAATGAATACCGCTGCTAGAAATCTTGATTTTGAAAGAGCTATGGAACTTAGAGATATTATTTTTGAAATGAAAAGTGAATAGTAGTATTCACTTTTTAATATACTTATTAATATAATTTTCTAGAAATGTTTAATAAAATTCCAATCTCACTCATTGAAACCAATAAACTAGATCCTCCATAACTAAGAAAAGGAAGTGTTACACCTGTTACTGGAATTAATCCTACAACTACCATTAAATTTAATATACTTTGAAAAGCAATACTAAAAGTTATCCCAAATGCCAAATATTTTTTAAAATTATCTTCCTCATGTATAGCAATCATCATTCCATTATAGATTATTAAAATAAATAGGGTAGCCACAATTAAAATTCCAGCCAATCCTAATTCTTCACTAATAATTGAAAAAATAAAATCAGTTTGTGGCTCTGGTAAATAAAAATGTTTCTGAATTGAATTACCAAATCCCATCCCTAGTAATCCTCCAGGACCAATCGCATACAATGACTGAATAATTTGAAAACCACTTCCTAATGGATCAGACCAAGGATTAAAAAAAGAAATAATTCTTTTGATTCTATATGGAGCCATAACTACTAAAATAATAATTCCTATTATTCCTATTATTCCTATCCTAATAAAAAAATTTATATTTGCTCCAGCCACAAATAAAAGGGCAAAAATAGATACGACAATAATTACTCCTGTACCAAAATCAGGCTGTAACATAATAAGCCCAAATATTAATATAACCACTGATAATATTGGTAATAATGAATCTTTAATTTTATTATTTGATAAATATTTAGCTGTAAATATAATTAATCCCAGTTTAGCTGCTTCACTAGGTTGAATTCCTAATTGACCTATTCCAAACCAACTTCTAGATCCATTTCTAATTGTTCCTATTCCTGGAATTAATACTAATACCAAAAGTATAATACAGATAAATAGAATATGATTACTATATTTTTTATATATATTAGCATTTATATGTGAAAAAAAATATATAATAATATATCCCATTATTAAAAATAATCCTTGATTCTTAAAATATTTAAATCCATCATTATATTTATATAATGCCCAAATATTAGATGATGAATATATCATTAATAAACCAAATAAAGATAATAAAATAACACTAATTAGTAATGCCTTACTATTTTTCTTCATCTACATCACTTTGAAATCATAGACAAACATAATTGTTAATGTACTATACACTATAAAAGAAAAAAGACTACTAAGTAGTCTTATAACCAAACGCCATATATCAAAGCAAGTAGACACAAAATGAAACCGACAATCCAGAACATTTTAACAATATCACCTTCATACCATCCTAATCTTTCAAAGTGATGATGAATCGGTGTCATTAAAAATACTTTCTTTTTAAGTAATACCACTGAAGTTATTTGAATAATTACTGTCAATGTTTCAATTACAAATACGCCCCCAATTAATGCTAATGATAATTCGTGATTTGTAAGAATAGCAATTGTTGCTAAAGTAGCACCTAATGTTAAACTACCAGTATCTCCCATAAATACTTTAGCTGGATTAGTATTATATACCAAAAATCCCATAATGGCTCCGACTAAAATAAAACAGAAAATACCAATATCTTGATAACCTTCAATCCAATAACTTCCCCAAGATATTAAACCAAAAGCTACAAATGCAATTGCTGACAAACCACCAGCTAATCCATCGAGTCCATCAGTTAAATTGACAGCATTAGATGAACCAACCAAAAGTAATAAGATAAATACTCCATAAAACCATCCTAGATTCCAATGAATATGTAATAAAGTTATCTCTAATATTGAATTAGCATCTGTATATTTACGATATAGAATATAGAATATTAATGCTACCACAAACTGTAGTAATAATTTTTCTAATTGTGTTAATCCTTTATTTTCATTCTTTCTAATACTCAGATAATCATCTAAAAATCCAATTAAACTATATGATATAAAAACAAAGATAACAATAAGTAAGTTGACAGAAAATACCATTCGATTAGTTAATATTAAGAAAATAGTTGTCAATATTGTTGGAATAATAAAGATTAATCCACCCATCGTTGGTGTTCCTGATTTTTTCTTATGAGTTTCCACATAGACATTTATTCTTTGCCCCGCTTTAATCTTTTTTAATACTGGGATAGTAAATAAACCTAAAATGGTTGCTAATATAAAGCCAATCATAAGAGCAAACAATGATTTCGTTAATGTTAGCATAATTCACTTCCTTTTTCTCCTACATTATATCATAAAATAACTAATAATTTGTAAAATTATTGCTTTCTTTACATATGCTTGTCAGTTACCTAAAAGTATTTTAATAGTTGAATTCTCTGGAACATAAGTTCCAGGAGTAGGTGAAATACTTTTAATAATATCACCATTACCAGTATATATAACAGTTATTTTTTTTAATTCATTTTTAACTTCAGCTAATTTTTTTCCAACAACATCAGGAATAATTGTATATTTTGTATCATACCAGTTATATGTTTTTTCTAAAGTATAATCTGCTTTCTTAAGCTTAAGAATATCTATAATATCTATCATAATATTTTTAGCAATTGGTGCTGATACTGTACCTCCATATTGCGTTACTCCTTTTGGATTATCGATTGCTACATATACGACTACTTGAGGATTATCAGCTGGTAAAAAGCCAATAAAAGATAAAATATAATTTCCCCTTAAATAAACTCCGTTTTTAACTTTTTGTGCTGTTCCTGTTTTTCCACCAACTCTATATCCTTCAATATAAGCATTTCTTCCAGTCCCATAAGCCACGACCGTTTCTAATGCCATCCGTACAGTATTACTAGTTTCACTTTTAATAACTCTTCTTACAATACTAGGCTTATTTTCAATTATTATTTCCCCAGTATTAGGATCTGTTATTCTTTTAACAACATATGGTTTATATAGATAACCTCCATTAATAGCTGCTGAGACTGCTGTTATTTGTTGAATAGCTGTTACACTAATTCCTTGCCCAAAAGCAGTGGTAGCCAACTCAACTGGCCCAACTTTCTTTAAATCAAATAGAATTCCATTAGCTTCACCATTTAAATCTATTCCTGTTTTTTTACCAAATCCAAAATCATTAATATATTTAAATAATTTCTCTTTTCCTAACTTATTACCCAAAGAAACAAATCCAGGATTACAACTATTTTGTACAACCTGTAAATAAGTTTGCATCCCATGTCCGCCAGCTTTCCAACACTTAATCCTAGCACCATCAACATTGACACTTCCACCATCATAAAAAGTATCATTAATTAAATCAACCGTATTTTCTTCAATAGATGCTGCTAGAGTGATAATTTTAAATGTTGAACCCGGTTCATATGTTGACCAAATGGCTAAATTTCGATTGATAACTTCAGTACTATAATCTTTATAACGAGTAGGGACATAATCTGGTTTAGAAGATAGAGCTAATATTTCCCCATTATTTGGATCCATAACAATAGCCCAAGCACCATCAGCATTATATTTACTCATAACATTATTTAATTCTCTTTCTACTGCTGCTTGAATATCATAATTGATAGTTAAATATAAATCCATTCCTTTAACAGGTTCAACATATGTACTACTTCTATTAAGCTTATTCCCTTTAGCATCAGAAAAATATTTTATCGCCCCATTTTTACCAGTTAAATATTCATCATACTTAAGTTCTAATCCACTTAATCCTTGATTATCAATTCCTACAAAACCAAGTGAGTGTGATAATAAATTATCATATGGATAATATCTTTTACCTTCCTTTAATAGATATACTCCTTCATATTTAAAACTACTTATCTTATCAGCTATATCAAATGATAATTGTCTTCCTTCTGGATGAACAATCTCAACAGAAGATTTCTTGTTCACATGACGACTTATCTTATCTTCACTAACATTAAGTATCCTAGCTAAATCTCTAATAACATCATCTTTATTTTTAATTTGATTAGGGATAACCACTAAAGATACTGTTGTCAAATTATCTGCTACCACAACATTATCACTAGTAATTATTTTTCCCCGATCAGCCCCAATAATTAGATTTCTACTCCATAAGTCACTAGCAAGCTTATTTAGTCTCTGATATTCAAATATCTGGATGTATAAAATCTTTCCTAAAATAACAATAAAACACCCAATTATAATTATTAAAACAATCTTAATTTTTTTATGTATTTCCTTATTAAACATAGCTTTCCTCAATATAATTTTATGTCAAAATAAAGATTATAACACAAAAAAGAGGCTGACCCCCTAAGGAACAGCCTCCCAAAAAGAATAAAAAGGGGTTGGCTAGTGTGATACTAGCACCAATTCGCCTAAGAAATTTGAATTGGTAGTTAATATA
>CAMZBG010000009.1 GCA_947304495.1 uncultured Clostridia bacterium
GATGTAACACCAATTCCACATAATGGATGCCGTCCACCAAAAAAACGTCGTGGATAGATAGAAAAGGAGTGAAAGTAAATGTTAAAATTTGAAAAACCAGAATATAAAGTAAAAGAATATATAAGGGATAATTTTTATGGAAAGTTTGAGATTGAACCACTTGAAAGAGGATTTGGTACAACTTTAGGTAACGCACTTAGAAGAGTTATGTTATCTAGTTTACCTGGAGATGCAATTACAAGTGTTAAAATAGATGGTATTGCTCATGAATTCCAAAAAATTGATGGAGTAATCGAAGATGTTACCGCAATTATCTTAAATATTAAGAGTTTAGTTATTAAAAATCATTCAACTGATTACGATAAAGTATTAAGATTATCTGCTAGTGGTGAAGGAGTAGTAACTGCTGCTGATATTGAAAAAGATGCTGATATTGAAATATTTAATCCTGATCAAGTTATTTGTACACTTGCTGAAGGTGGAAGTATCAATATTGAAATGACTATTGCTAATGGTAGAGGATATGTAAGAGCTGAAGAAAATAAGCAATTATTTAATAAGGGTAAAGTAAATGTTATTGCTGTCGATTCTTCATATTCACCTATCGAAAGAATCAATTATGAGGTAGAACCAGCTAGAGTTGGTCAAAACGATAATTATGATAAGTTAATACTTGAAGTTTGGACTAATGGTTCAATTACTCCAGAAGAAGCAATTGCTTTAGGTAGTAGAATTTTGATTGAACACTTCAATGTTCTAACTGACTTAAATGAAATTGCTGACCAAACAGGACTTATGATTGCTAAAGTAGAAGATCCAAATGTTAAAATATTAGAAACTTCAATCGATGATTTAGATTTATCTGTAAGAGCATATAATTGCTTAAAGAGAGCTGGAATTTTAACTCTTAAAGATTTAGTAAGTAAGAGTGAAAATGAAATGATGAAGATTAGAAACTTAGGTAAGAAATCATTAAAAGAAGTAATGGATAAAGTAAAAGATATGGGCTTAAACTTTAGAAATGAAGATTAATAAAAGGAGGAACTAATATGGCATACAGAAAATTAGGAAGAGATAACAAACATAGAAGAAGTATGTTAGCTACAATGACAAAACAACTAATTGAAAATGAAAAAATTGTGACAACTGAGACAAGAGCTAAAGAAGTTAGAAAATGTTTTGATAAAATGGTTACATATGGAAAAAATGGTTCTTTAGTATCTCGTAGATTAGCCCTAGCTTTCTTACATAATGATGAAGCTGCTGTATCAAAAGTATTTGGTGAATTAGCTACACGTTATAAAGAAAGAAATGGTGGCTATACAAGAATAGTTAAAGTTAAAGAAAGAAAAGGAGATAACGCTCTTAAAGTTATCTTAGAATTAGTATAATATAAAAAATGACTGGTATACATTTCTTACTGGTCTTTTTTTTATAACTATATATTGGTAATAAAATAGTTTGACAAAAAGCCTATAATGAGTATAATATAACTACTAAGGAAAGGGAAAATTATGGGCAAAATCAAAATTGGTAAATTATCTTTAGAAGAATTGCTATCACTTGAGAATAAAGTTAGTCTTGATATGTTTTATGTTTATATAAATAACTATTTAGATAACAAATTTAATAAAAAAATAGCTTTAAGTGATAGTGAAATACAACAATTGGAATTATTGGTTCAATCAATTAAATCAAATGATAATATAAAGGTAAAGATTAAAAATAAAATATATATAAGTATAATTAGATTGATAGTATTATCTAAAAATAGTGATAATCAAAGTTTTATTGATAAAATATCCGATTTAAAATCTTTGTCTTTAGATGAATTATATTTATATTTAGAAACTACTATTAAATATTCAACATTTTGCCTAACTAAAGAATATTTGATACTAATTGTTAGTTTGTTCGGAGATAACTATATATATTTAAGTAAAATAAAGAAACTTTTAAGTGATAGTAAAATAGGTGAAATTGCTAAATCAACATTGAATAAGTTATCTTTATTATTATTGTTTGATAATAAGGAATCTGAATTTCCTAATATTAATGTTTTTAACTTTCCAAATGATGAACTACCTTTTAAAAATGATAAAAATATTTTTACTATAGATAATTCCTTTTCACCAGATTTAGATGGGGCTTTTTCAATAGATAAGAAAGGCGATGTATATTTTTTAGAAGTATATATAACCGATGTACCAAGTTTATTATTATTGAATGAAGATTTGTTAAAATATGCTTTTGATAGATCTGCTAGTATGTATAATAGTCAAAATAGTTATAAATTGTTAATACGTGATATGTTACCACCTTCAATATCACATCATCGCTTATCATTAAAAAAGAATCAGTTTAGAAATGTAATTACATTTTCATATTGTATCGATAGTGCTGGTAATGTTTGTTTGCAAGGAGTTTCACGTAATTTAGTATTTATTAATGATAATATTGATCCGCAGATTGCAAAAAATATGATTCTATCTGATTCACATAATAATAGAACACAAGAAGATTTAAAGTTATATAAACAATTGTGTGAATTAATATGTCAACATGCTGAAGAAAAATTTTTAAAAAAATCAAGTCCTTTATCTTTTGGTGATATTATAAGTGTTCCATCTATATTAACTAATTATTGTGTTGGACAAAATTCTAAATTGGCAATATATAGAGAGCATGGAGTATATACGAAAAGTAGTGAAGAGCACTATACTCATTCTGTAACTCCATTAAGAAGATTTGTCTCTGATATAAATTTAATCGCATTTTTAAATCAATTGGGTATTATTAATTGTCCAGATAGATATATTTATTATTTTGATGATAACATAGACTTTATTATTGATCATTTAAATGAACAAGATAGGCTTAGTGAATCTTTCGAAAAAAATTATAGGTTGATAAAAAAATATTGTAAATATTTAAAATGCATTAGAATAGATTAATAATAAATTCTATTCTTTTTATGATACAATATAGATAGGTGATAATAATGATTCAAGAAAGAATGGATGAATTAATTAAAATAATAAATGATGCTAGTTATGAATACTATGTACTAGATAATCCAACGATTACCGATCAGGAATACGATGACTATTATAGAGAATTATTGACATTAGAAGAAAAATATCCGGAACTTAAAAGACCTGATTCACCAACTAATAGAGTTGGCGGTAATTCTTTAGATAAATTTGAAAAAGTAACTCATGAAAAACCAATGCTATCATTTGATGATATTTTTAACGAGGATGAAGTAATTGCTTTTGATGAGCGAATTAGAAAAACAATAACAAATCCAGTATATACAATAGAACCTAAGATGGATGGCTTATCTGGATCATTAATCTATAAGAATGGATTATTAGTTAGAGCTGCTACTAGAGGTGATGGTTTAGTTGGAGAAGATATAACATTAAATGTTAAGACAATAAGAACGGTACCATTAAGACTTAAAAAAGATATTGATATCGAAGTTCGTGGTGAAATATACATGAGCAAAGAATCATTTAATAAAGCTAATTTAGAAAGAGAAACGTTAGGACAGAATTTATTTGCTAATCCAAGAAACGCAGCTGCAGGTAGTGTTAGACAATTAGATAGCAAGATAACAGCTAAGAGGAACTTGGATTTTATGGCATATTTTATTCCTAATCCAGAGGATTATGGAATAAAAACGCAATTTGAATCTTTAGCATTTTTAAAAGATTTAGGGTTTCTTACTAACTATAAATTAAATACACTAGCAAAAAATGCTGATGAGATAATTCGTGATATTAAAGAATTACATAAGAAAAGAGAAGGCTTACCATATGCTATCGATGGTGTAGTAATTAAAGTAAATGATTTAAAAGATGAAGAAAAATTAGGATATACAACTAGAGTTCCTCGTTGGGGAATTGCTTATAAGTTTCCAGCCGAAGAAGTATTAACAACATTAAAAGAAATTAAATTTACCGTTGGGAGAACTGGTAAAATTACGCCTAATGCCATATTTTCACCAGTACACGTAGATGGATCTTTGGTATCAAAGGCAACATTACATAATGAAGATTATTGTTTAATGAAAGATGTCAGAGTTGGCGATGTAATTGTTGTTAGAAAAGCTGGGGATGTTATTCCAGAAGTTGTCGAAGTAAAATTAGAGAGAAGAAAAGATAATAGTATTCCTTTTAAAATGATTACTGAATGTCCAATGTGTGGAACCGAATTAGTAAAAAAAGATGCTAATTATTTTTGCCCTAGTAAACATTGTCCAGCAAGAAATATCGAAAACTTGATTCATTATGCAAGTAGAGATGCGATGAATATTGAAGGATTTGGCGATAATATTGTCGAAGATTTCTATAATATGGGATATATCAAAGATGTATCTGATTATTATCACTTAGATAAGTATAAAGATGAATTAATGAGTTTAGAGGGATTTGGAGAGAGAAGTATTGTCAAATTATTAGCTAGTATCGAAAGAAGTAAAGAAAACTCTTTAGAAAGACTTTTATTTGCTTTAGGAATAAGACATGTAGGGGCTAAGACAGCTAAGATATTAGCTAAAAATTATCAGAGTATGGATGCTTTAATGGAAGCTAAATACGAAGAATTATCTAAGATTAATGATATTGGTGATATAATTGCTAAGAGTATTGTCGATTATTTTCAGAGTGAAGATAATATTAATCTAATCAATAAATTAAAAAGCGTTAAGGTAAATATGAATTATGATAATAGTAATTATCATGAATCAGCTCTTTTTGTTGGTAAGACATTCGTTCTAACGGGTACACTATCAAGTATTACAAGAGAAGAAGCTTCAGCTTTAATTGAGTCACTTGGTGGAAAAACATCAAGTAGTGTATCTTCTAAAACAAGTGCTGTTATTGTTGGAGAAGCGCCAGGAAGTAAATATGATAAAGCATTGGCTTTAGGAGTGCCAATTTGGCAGGAAGAAGAATTTTTAGAAAAGACTAGAGGATGATAATATGCATGAATTATATAATAAATATGCTAGACTATTATTAGAAAGAGGACTTAGAATAAATAGACACGAACCATTAGTAATCAACGCTCCAATTGAAGCAATTGATTTTATTAGAGTACTTACTGAAGTGGCATTATCACTTGGAGTAGATAATATATACTATGATTGGTATGATGATGAACTAAAGCGTTTAGAATTGGACTATTTTGATGAAGAAGCAATTAAAAAGAGTTTGTTTTGGAATAAAGAAATACATGATGAGTATGCTAAAAAAGGAGGAGCTTTTCTCTTTTTGGTGGCAGCTAATCCAGGTATTATGAGCAAAATAGATTCACAAAAGATTAAAACGGCTACAGCCCAGTCATTAAAGACAAGACAGGTATATCGTGAGATGCAAAGTAATAATACTGTCGATTGGTGTATTGCTTCAGTAGCTACGGATACTTGGGGAAAATTATTATTTCCAGAAAGTAATAAACCAAAAGAAGAATTGTGGAATTTAATATTTGATATTTGTTTAGTTAATGATGATGATCCCTTAAAAGCTTGGGATAATAAAATGAGGGAAAACAAGAATATATGTCAAAAATTAACTGATTTAAATATTAAAACATTGCATTACATTAATAGTTTAGGTACTGATTTAGAAATAACTTTAGATGAAAAAGCAATTTGGTGTGGAGGCGCTAGTAAAATAAATGATATGGAATTAATTGTCAATATGCCTACAGAAGAAGTATTTACTACACCAAATAAATTTAAGACAAATGGTATTGTCTATACATCGATGCCTTTAATTCATTCAGGAGTTACAATAAATGATATTATGTTAGAATTCAAAGATGGTAAAGTTATTAATTATCAAGCCTCTAGTGGTATAGAAGAACTTAAAAATATTATTGAAACAGATGATGAATCAATGATGTTGGGGGAAGTTGCTTTAGTAGATAAAAATAGTAAGATAGCTAAAGCTAATTTACTATTCTATGAAACATTATTTGATGAGAATGCTTCTTGTCATATTGCATTAGGTAGAGGATTTAAAGAATGCTTAAAAGATGGAGAAGAGTATACTTACGACGAATTAGAAGCAGTTGGATATAATAAATCCAAAAATCATGTCGATATGATGATAGGAACAAAAGATTTATCAATAATAGGAATAACTTATGATAATAAAGAAATAGAAATATTTAAAGATGGAAGTTTTGTAATATAAACTTCTTTTTTGTATAAATAAATTATATTAGTCAATAATATAAATGGTGATAAAATGAATGAAAATAATGAACTATTAATGTATATTTATCAAAACGCTGATATGGGAGTAAAATCTACGACTAAATTAATTAAATTACTAAATACTTCCGATAATAAGATAAAGAATCTTGTTGAAGGAGAATTAAAAGGATATGAAAATTTCTTAAAAAAAGCAAAATTATTGCTTAAAAAAAATAAAATAACTCCAAAGGGAAGTGGAATAATCGCTGAAATATCTTCTTCTATTGCTATGGATATGGAATTTATGAAAGATAATAGTGATGCTAAAATAGCTGATATCTTAATAAGAGGTTTTACAATGGGAAATATTGAAATAGATAAAAAGATTGATAAATTTAAAGATGATGCTGATAAAAGTATTATTAGATTAGCAAAAGATTTAAAAAAATTTGGAGAAGAAAATATTGAATTATTAAAACCATATTTATAAATACTACTAGGTAGTATTTTTTTTATTAAAATACTTGTCAAAAAAAGATATTTATGGTATATTAATATTGCTTTAAAAATTTATGGCGAGATAGCTCAGTTGGCTAGAGCGATCGGTTCATACCCGATAGGTCGAGGGTTCGACCCCCCCTCTCGCTACCAATATTGTAATTTACTCGAACTTAATTGTTCGAGTTTTATTTTAGAACAAAATATGATTTTTAATAGATAATTTTAGAATTAATAATAAATAATTGAATATTAGTGATATAATAAATAATTAAAAGGAGGATTAATATGGAATATAATGTTTATTGTGATGAAAGTTGTCATCTAGTAAGCAATGACAGTAAGTATATGTTAATTGGAGCAGTTTATTGTCCAAAGTATAAAGTAAAAAAAGTAAATGAATATATAGAACATTTAAAGGAAAATTATAATCTTTCTGATAAAATAGAATTAAAATGGAATAAGATTGATAAAAAAACAGAAAAACTATATTTAGATATTATTAACTATTTTTTTAATAATGATGATTTAAAATTTAGAGTTATCGTAATCGATAAGACAAAATTAGATCATGAAAAATATAATCAGACTGAAAATGATTTTTATCATAAAGTATATTATGATATGTTAAAATATATTATTATTCCTGGTAATTCCTACAACATATATCCCGATATAAAAGATACAAATTCATATTATTATCATCAAGTAATGCTTGATTATTTAAGAATTAAAATGTCAGATACAAATAAAAAGACTATAAAAAAAGTTCAACCAATTCGATCTTATGAAGCACCAATATTACAAATTAATGATATTTTGATTGGAGCATTATCATATTATTATAGGAATCTCTCTGGTAATAGTGTAAAACTAAATATTATTAATGAAATTAAAAAATTATATCAAAATGATTTCAATACTTCATCATATTATAGTAACACAAAATTTAATATATTTATTTGGAGATCAAGAGATGATACCTTTTAAAAATAAATGCGGTTTAAATGGACCATTAACTGAAACAACTACAGATGATGAATTATATGATTATTTTATAAAAAATATATATTATGGTGATTTAAAAATAAACGGAATGAAAATTAAAGTATTTACTACACCATTTGAAGATAATAGAATGCAAGGATTCTTTCATCTGACTACTAAAACACAGAAAAATTTTGGAATAAAAATTAGAATGAAAGAACCTCGAGCATATTTTATAAATTATGTTGCTCCAATGATAAAAAATTATATAAATTGTTCTACTTGTGATGATTTAGGATGTAGTAAAATAAAAATATGGACTGCCCCATATAAAAATACTAAAAGAACTAAACTATTGTATAGTGATGATTTATATAGTTATATAATAATACTTGAAAAGAATAAAAATGATATGTATATAATTAGCTCATATTTAATTGATGAGCCAGGTTATTTAACGAATATATTAAAGGAATATAATAAATATAAAAAAGTCTCTTAAGCAAATTAAGAGGCTTTTCATTTTAGTATAAACGGATAACGCAACTAATAAAAGTTGCGTCTCCAGGACTCATATAACCCTTGGTCATTGAGTAATTAAATTGTAGCACATATTTTATTTAAAGTCAATCCATGGAAATTTTTGCACTACACTATATATTATTTCCAATAATGATTAATTATTCGTAATAATAAATTATCCCTTTTTCATTTCTGAAATTTTCTTATCAATTACTTGAACGTGTGATTGTTCATCGCTTTTCATTTTAGCATAAGCATATGCCATAGCATAAATTTCTTCATCAACTTCTTGAGCATCCCAAGAGTACATCTCACTTTGCCCAATTCTGTTTCGTATAACATCTGTATAATGATACGTTCCATCTTCTGCAACGTATTTTAAATCATGTTTATGTGCCATACTTGTAAATATTGCATCAATACTTTTTCCACTTGCTAATTCTTCGTTATATTGACCAGTTAATTCCAAAAATTCTTTTAATTGATTTAATTCACAATTATGTTTTTGAACTTTGAATTTTTCATATAATTCTCCAATTGTAAACTTTCTATCATAATCATTTCTTTTTGCAATATAGTTTATAAAATCTAATAATACAATAGCACCATCATTAGCATCAAATTGTTCAGTACAATCATTCATATGATTATTTCTTAAAACAGATTCAACAATACCTTCATTAAACATATAATATGCATAATGATTAACTATAGCAGTCAATAAACATTGTGCATCAACTTCTTTTTCGTGTTTTTTTGCGTCATATAAATCTTGTGTATACAATGCAAAATCACAACCACCCCTTGATCCTAAATAATTTATAGCGTCAACCAATACAGCATCCCTTACTTTTTTGTCAATATCAGAAATAATTTTACGATTTTCTAATATATAATCTTTGGCATATTGAGTAAGGCAAAAACAAAGATGTGATGCCGAATAAGGTATTCTACCATTTTCACTTTGATATTCAACAAATTCTTTTCCCATTTAAAGTCCTCCATACAAGTTGATTATTATACATTAAAACCTTAATAATTGCAAATTAATTCATTTTTTTCGAAAAAATATTTGAAACAAGTGATATCTGTGGTAAAACGTATTTAGTAATTATGTTTATCAACTATTCCTAAGGTTTAGGATATACTATTTGTCCGTACCAATTAGAATTTTGCTCGAACTTATAGTTTGGGTTTAATAAATAACTAATTCGTAATACGATTAGTTTTTTTGTTTATAAAAAAATATCCGATTTATAAAAAGTATTTTTTTTTATGATGAAAAATCAACAAAGTATGTTATAATAATTAGTTAAATGAAGGAGGTTTTTATGAAATTCGAAAAAATAGACGGAGTTCAATATATTGTTCTTGAGGAAAATGATAAAATTTCTATAACTATACCAGATCAATTAAGGCAAAAACAAATAGAAATTAGAAGTGATGACGAGGGATTAGAGATTTGTGGTAATTCTTCTATTGTCAGTTCTATTCGTGGAGAAGGAATGCTTGAAAAAGTATATATACCACCAGTTGTATCATCAGAAGAAATTATTAAAAAATGTGATAAATGGCTTGAAATGTTTAGGCAAGTTCATGATGTATTTAAAAAAAAGGTTTTAACTGATAGATATAGAAGGCAAAATGTATACATGGAATTATCTTTCCCAATCTTTGCTTCATTTGCTGAAGACAATGTTAAAGGAAGAGCAATTGATTTAGATTTAAAGCAACATGGTAGAAGTATTAGCGAAGGCGTGACTATTTCAATTGATGAAGCAAATGATGATGTATATGCATATTTATTTGCCAATGTTTTAGATTATTATGTATCGCAAAATCTTAGAGGTCAACAAATTGATTTAATGGATTTTAACAACATTTTATATTCTAACGTAGTGAATGAAAGATGTACACCAGTTCCAATGTTTGCAGGGTTAAGTTCATTAACTGAATCATCAGAATACTGGAATATAGTTACTAATATATTAATTAATCATAATCTTGGTGAATCATCAGAACAACTAATTGCAAATTTAAGAAAAAGAATTTCTAATCAACAAATTAGTGATAGAATGGATTCAAGTATTATACGTTCATCTAATCAATGTGAACATATTTTGGAAAGAATAAATTCTGATAAAAAGTAGTGAATAACTGCTTTTTTTATTAATTAAAATATGTTATAATGTAATTGTAGGAGGTTATATTTTTATGACTGAAGAAGAGAAAAAACAAAAAGTATACAAAATAAAACAAATTGAAAAATATGAAGAATTAAAAGAATCTGAACAAAAGGTGGTTGACAATACTTTTTTGCTTACATGGGCTAGTTTAGTTTCTGGGGTATTAATTTTAATTAACGCTCCTGGACATAAATTTGTACAATCTTTAGTTATTGTGCTGCTTGGTATTTTAGAATTAGGTATTATACATTCAGCCGTATTTTATGGCTTTATTAGGGCTTTTGTCAAAAAAACTGTTTTAGAAAGTCAAATTGAAGAATTGTATCATGAACTAGGATTTGATGCACTTAATGAAGAAGATAGAGAAAAACAACTTGAAAAATTATATCGTAAACTTGGAATTACCACAGAAGATGTGGATGAAAGAAAACAACAACTTGAAAAATTATACAATGAGTATTGGGGTCATGATGAAGAGGAAACGGAAGAACAAGAAGAAGAGAAAACTAGTAGAGGTGTTAAATAATGAATATTAATATTAAAGATGTATTAACATTAAGTGATGATAATAGATATGTTGTTGCTAGTAAAGCAAAATATGAAAATAAAGAATACTTGTATTTAATAGATATTAAAAATAATGAAAATATTAAATTCTGTTATTTAAATGGCGATGAAGTAGTTGAAAGTGATGATAAAGAATTAAATACAAAACTTATTCCTCTGTTTTATGATAAAATAAAACCATTATTTATTGAAAAAAGTAGTGAATAACTGCTTTTTTTATTAATTAAAATATGTTATAATACAAAGTCATAGGGAGGAACTTATGGAGAAGTTAGATTATGATACTCAACTAGAAGCTGTTGGACTAGTCCTTGAGGAAATGCGTAAATTAGAAGAACACTTTGAGAGTGAAAATGTTTCGTGGCAGGAAGAATATTATGATGCTTATTGTCTACCATTACATTACGAAATTGGCGAAGCTGATGTGCGTGATATGCAAGCAAAATATGGAGATACATATAAACTATCAAATGCTTTTTATTTTGCTAATACGATTAGTGTGCCACTTGCTAGAAAAATATTAATTGGTAATAATACATTGACTGGTGAATATGATAAGGAATTTAGAGTCGATTTTGGTAGGATTGAGTGGCCTATTATTTCAAAAAAAATGAAAAGACGTTTTTCATTTAATTGTGATGGGACAATTAAGCTTTCCAAAACACCTAAATCAAACTATAAATTTCCAAGGGAGATTTTTTATGATACATCTTATAATGTACTATCGGATAATTTTGATGTATCAATTGGTTTTTCTACATTAATTGATGCTTCAAACAGTGAATATCAATATTCGCGTATTGAATTATCACTAAAAGATAATATATTATTTGAAAGATTTAATGCTCTTGAAATACAGAGAAATTTAACTACTGGGATAGTGACAATTAAGCCTGTAATGGAATATGGCAGTAAAAATGGTGTTTCGATGTCAGTTGAAATTGTATTAAATTCAGAGGGTACGCTTAAAAACGCAGCGATTGTAATTAAAAAGAAGAACAAAAGAGGTAAAGTTTGTAGGACATATAGGTTCGATATAAGTAGTAAAAAAGGTTTAAGAATATCTTTTGCTGATAATCCTGAATTGCAAAAAGAAGTCAGTGAATTATTACCAATAATATTTGATGATGTTCAAGGAGAAGATTTGAAAGTTTTTGTAGATCCAACATTAAACGATATAATACCTGGTGAGAAGATTGAAGTTCCTGATGTTAAAAATAAGATAGATCAAATAGAAAATAGTATATTGAATGAAGTTAAGGGCATTAAAGGAGAATTATTATTATCTGGTTTAATCGATAGAATTGATAATTGTTTAGAAAAAGTAGATAAGAGTCGTGGAATTTCAAAAAAGAGTAGTAAGCGAAGAACTATTAGTGATGAAAGAAGTAGTGAATAACTGCTTTTTTTTATTAAACTATGTTATAATGAGTTTAGTAAGGAGGAATATATGAAACCAGGAGTAGGCGTTGGAGTAATGATATTAAAAGATAATAAAATATTGTTGGGGTTGAGAAATCCTGATAAAGTAAAGGCTAGTAGTGAGTTGCAAGGACAAGGAACATGGACTATGCCAGGAGGTAAGGTTGAATTCATGGAGAAGCTTGTCGATGCAGCTAAGCGTGAATTAGAGGAAGAAACTAGTTTAAAAGCAACTAAATTAGAACTTTTGTGTATTTCAGATGATATGACCGATACAGCACATTATGTAACGGTAGGTTTTGTCGTTAGTGAATATACTGGTGAAGTAAAAGTAATGGAACCAGAAACAATACTTGAATGGAAATGGTTTGATTTAGACAACTTACCTGAAAATTTATATAAACCTAGTCAGAAATGTATTCAAAAGTATAAGAATGGTATTATTTATGAATAAAAATGTAAATTAAGCGTATACATATTGTTGGCTAAATCCTTTAATTATATGGATATATGTAACGTATATGGCAAATTACTTATTGAGTAATTTGCTTTTTTCTTTCTTTTTTTGATAAAATATGCTATTATTATGATAGAAAGGTAGGAGTTTATGAATAAGAACATAAATAAGGTAATTAAAAGATTACCAAAGAAGATTGTGGCTTTTACAATGGTTTTAGCAATGGTATTTACTTATTTCTTGCCATTAACTGAAGTATTAGCTAACAATACTTATGGTGAAGGTGATTATTCAATTAATTTAGATATAACGAATGAGTTAGGTTTCACCATAAACAGTGTAACTATCAATAGTTCTCCTTGGACTACACACTTGGATGAATATCATTCTGATAATAACCAGTTTCATATTATAGTTAATGTTTCTGGCAATGAATCGACAGGTGATAAGATTCCTAAATTTTATTGGGGAGGAAATTGGAACGGTGAAGATGGTACAGTTACAAGTAGCCGTCATACTGAAGAAGGTGGATACGAATTTGCGGTTGATGTAACAATTAACGGTTCAACTAAATTCGTAGGTTTAACGCTTGGAGAACAAGGTGAAGAAGCAGGACCAGAACCAGGAGAAGGATACTTCGATGGTAAAGCATATGTATTATGGTCTTGTGGTAATGGTGTATGCTATCATTATTTTGACAATATACCAGATTTTAATGATGGAAATAGTACGTTATATAAGGATACAACAGTTACTGCTGATAATAAACCTGGGGCAACATTTGATGTTCATGCAGACTATATTGGATGGTATTTAGCTTCAGAATTTAATGATTGGCAAGAATTGTATGAACTTGTAACAGGTGAAGAAGTTGATTGGAATACCTTAGATCCAGAATTAATATTAGGTGAACCTAATCAACACATTGGTGAATTAGAAAATGCCGCAGTAAGTAGTAATGCTTGTACAAGGCCTGAAAATAATTCTCCTAGAGAAGAGAGAGAAGCTTTTGAAAGATGTATCAATAGATATGCGGCAGAACATAACCACGAGATATGGACACATAAATTGCAACCTGTTGGAGAACCAACAGCCAATAATGCATATGTATCTTATGGCGATAGAAATTTTAAAGTAGTTATCTATAATAGCGAATATAAGGGTATTGCAATGGGTGATTTATCTGAATTAAGTTATTATCCATCTCATTGGACTGATCCATTTATAAAAAGAGATCATTTTGATCTTTCAGGAACTACTAGAAATAAACCAGCATTATTAGATTCAATATTACTTGAAAGTACAGTAGTGATTAAAGAATTAAATTATAATTCATTTAAGATTGCTTCAATTGAAGCGTTGGATGTTCCAGATACAGCTGTTGCAATTAATAAGGTAAACGGCGAATTTAGATTAGTATTTTCATCTAATTTCTATGATAATGTAACATTCAAAGTTACCGATACCAATGGTGAAGTATCTTATATGTTAATTAAAAGATATACCATAGATGGTTGGATTAGACATGATGGAGATAGAGCAATATTGACAGCTGATTTCTATTTTGATAATGAAAAATCTTATCACGATTTTGAGCTTACAGCTAAAATAGTCCATAAAAATGGAACAACAAGAAATGTTAGATTAACGGCTGTAAATAGGATTGATGATGGATTAGGCAATATAACGAATGACTATGAGGTTGATGAAGCAACCCGTGGTGGTAAAGGACTTAAGAAAGCAGTATTTGAAGTTAATCTAGATGATGGTGAAGAAGAAACAATTCAAGATATTTATTTGAATGCTGAATATGAAGGAAGTACAGAATCAAATTATGCTGGGGCATATGTTGGTTCTGGCGAAGGTGTCCTTGCCAATATTTATCATGGGGAGGGCGAATAATATGAAGAAAAATTATTTATATGTTTTAGCTTTATTATTATTGATACCTTTTAGTGTATATGCGGCAGTAAATGCTAATGTAGTAACTTTAAATGCTACAGTTGATGGAAATGTAATTGGCTTTGAAGGTACAACTGAAGGTGGTTCAACCGCAGTTATGTGTAAGCTATATGATTCAGAAAATGAAATAATTACTATGTTGTCATTGGCTGTTAACGAAAATGAATTTAATGGCATTTTTCCAGTAACAGAGAATGGTACATATAAAATAACTTGTGCTAACTATGAAGGCGGAACTATAGTTAGTAAAAGTGTTACCGTAGCTGCTGATGTAGAAGAACATACAGTAACATTTAATACTGATGGTGGAAGCAATGTAGCAGATCAAAAAGTGGAAAATGGATTAAAAGCAACAAGACCGGAAGCTCCTACTAAAGACGGATATGACTTTGATGATTGGTATGAAGATGCTACATTTACTACTTTATTTGATTTTAATGAACCAATAACTGAAGATGTAACTATTTATGCAAAATGGAATGAGAAACCTGTTGAAAAGATTACGGTCTCATTTAATACAAATGGTGGTAATGAAATAGAACCAATAGAAATAGAAGTAAATGAAAAAATTCAACCACCAGAAGTGCCTACTAAAGAAGGATATACTTTTGATGATTGGTATGAAGATGCCACGTTTACGACAAGGTTTGATTTCGATGCACCTATTACTGAGAATATAATATTATATGCTAATTGGATAGATAATTTAGCTAATTATACAGTATCTGATGATAATGGAAATTTAGTTGTATTCAAAGATGAACCTGAACATGAATTCCATCTTAATATTTTTGACTTTTCTTCATTAACAGATGAAGAATTAGAAGAACTAGAAATAAGTAGAGAAGAATATGATCAAGTATTTGATATAATCATAGATGCAACTAAAGATAAAGGTGATTTATTAGCATTTTATGAAATTATTGTAACTGATGAAAATGATTCAGAATTGACTGAAACTCTTGGTGGAAATATTAAAATCAAGATTAAATTAACTGAAGAAATGAAAAAATATAACAAATTTAGATTGATATATTTTAAAGATGATTTTACTACTGAAAAGCCTATAGAATTGAAAGTTGAGGGTGACTACTTAGTTGGTGAATTAGAACATTTAAGTAACTATGCGTTAGTAGGTAGTGTTGTCGAAAATTCTTCAAATCCTAAGACAAACGATAATATTAATATATGGATTGGTATGTTTATTATATCAGCTTTAGGTTTAGCATTTTCAGCTTTTATGAGTTTTAAAAAGAAAAATTATTAAAATTATAAGGCAATATATGAAATATAGAAGAATAAATAAAAAGAATGTAATATTATGTATAGTATTAATTATTGGAATAATATTAGTAATGTTAGGAATATTTAAAGTAATTAATTCTAAAAATAAACTTATTGGTTCATGGACAACAGATGGTGTTACTGTCTACGAATTTAATAAGAATGGGAAAGGAAAATTAATTCTTCCACTAGCAGAGTATGAATTTAATTATAAAACTAAAAGCAATAAGCTTTCAATTGATTTTATAAATGATAAGTCTGAAGATTCAGATTATACATACTCATTTAAAATGAAGAAACTTGTACTAGAGGGAGAAAAAGGAGTATTTATATTTAGTAAAAAAAACTAGTGTAATTTACACTAGTTTTCTATTTTTACAACATATACTGCCGATCTTAATTTTTTAAATAGAATAAAATATTCATCTTCGTATATAATTTCATAGTCTTCATCATTAGTTAAAGTTTTAACAAAACCATTTTTATCTTTATTTAAAAGAGCATGGGTTATATTATAAAATTCAAATTTTTCTTGATAATTTGTTGGCATATATTCAAAATCATCAAATATATCATATTCTAAGCCACTAAATTGTTTAGTATATAAATCTGCTCTAGAATCGATAAATACGGGTATATCATTTAAGATAAGATAACTACCATAGTTATATTCATTAAATAATTTTATATTATTTATATCTAAATTTTCTTTAATATATTTAACGGCATTAACAGGATATGATTTGGGATCAACATAATTTTTCTTTAATTGAAAATTCAATAAGAAGATACATAATAAACTAGCAAAGACAAAGAAAATAATAGTTACAACCTTTTTTTGAATAAAGTTTAAGATAATGTTATTAATATCTATTTCAAATAAATCTAAGAACATACCGAAGATTCTTGTAAAACAAATGGTACCAATAACAGCTAATAATGATAAGTGTCTAATTGAAGTTATAGACATAATTATTAAACCACAAATCATAAATAAGTCTCTTATTTTAGCTTTAGAGAAGAAGGCTAAGAATATAGTTTCAACAGCTATAACAATTGCAAATGGGCTATCTTTCCAAGAAATCATCTGATGTTCTTGAATATATTTTTGACTATTACCCATCATTGTTTTAATTAAGTATGTATATGGGGTATCACCAAGAGGGGTAATTAAACCAGTTAAGATACTTAGAATCATTATTAGAAATAAATATTTAACATTATCATTCTTTTCAATAATAATTTTCTTTTTTAAAAAGTTAATAAATTTATATTCTTTTTTTAATTTAATTTTTTTAAGAATAATAGCTACGATATATTCAGCTAAATAAGGTAGATATATAATAAAGTAAAATGGCCATACGGCAACGTGGATATTACATATTATTAGAGATATTAGAATTAAACCTATAAGGTTTCTTTTTTTACCACTATTTAAGAAACTTTCAATAAAGTATATTTCTAAAACAAAGAGAATAAAAGTAACTAATTGAGCTCTAGCAGTAGCAAAAGCACTAGCAGTTAGGGCACAGATAAAGGTTCCAAAGGCAGCCATTAAATAGTTTTTAGTCATTTTATAGTTTGTTTTAAAGACTAGAAGTAATAACATAATAAATAAGATAATTGTCGATATATATAATCCTGTAAATCCAGTAAATTTATATATGTAATAGATAAATAAATCATATAACCAATGTGGATATGTATAGGCAAGATTAGCATGAATTGAAAAATGATCTAACATATCAATTCCATATTTGATTATTGATTCGCCAATTTTTATGGTATAGAAAGTATCATTCTGAAAATTCTTTTTCACCATACCAACGGCAAAAATAATTATCCAGATGATAAAAGCATATTTAAATTTTTGCCATTTTTTATCATTAGTCATTTATATCACCAATTTAAATATATCACACCGATATATCTTTTTCAATAAACTTGACATGTTACTGACATTCTAAATACTTTTTAAGTGATTTATCAGTATAGTAAATATGATGAATAGTAACAAATGCTATATTGATAATACTAGAAATAATAAATCCCCAAATACCAATAAACAATGGTAATATAAGTAATAAAATATTCTTTATAATAGAACCTATAAGTGTTCCTATCATAGCTTCTTTAGCTAGATTAGCTGCTTGCATATATGATGTAAGTGGTCCTTGAATATAATGCATAATAAATAGGGGAGCAATCCATCTGATATAAGTTACTCCTTCTTTAGTGTTATAGATAAAATAAAGTAATTCTTGAGGAAATAAGATAAAGATAGTAGTAAAAAAGATACCTATCATAAGTGATAATGATAGTGCTTGTTTTAATTTCTTTTGGGTATAATGGTATCTTTTGTTAGATAGACCATTACCAATAACAGGTAATATAGAAGTCGATATAGCCATTGTAAAGAAAGAAGGAATTAATAAAAGAGGAAAAATATAACCATTAATAATACCATATTCATAAGTAATATAATTACTAGTGTATCCTACTTTTATAAGTGTAAAGGTTAAAATTATTGGTTCTAAAAAATAAGAAATAGAGCCAATCAATCTACTTCCAGTGGCATTAAGAGAAACATTTAAAATATCTTTAAGGATTATTTTATCTATTTTAATATCATTTAGTTTAATCTTTTTATTTGGAATAAATAACAATAGACATACTTCAGAAGTCAATTCACTGACAATATTAATTAAAACGACGCCTAATACAGCTATTTTAATGCCATAGATTAATAATTTGGGTATGATATAAATAATAAACAATAATCTAATTAATTGTTCTACAATATTAGAAATAACATATGGAAGCATATTTTCTTTACCATAAAAGTATCCTTTTAAAATACTCGATAAAGAAATAAATGGAAGTGTTAAACTAATACCAATAATAGGATAATAAGTATCAGCATTATTTAATAAATTGTTAGATATATAGGGAGCTAAAACAATTAAAATAATCATAAGGATGAAGTTATATATTAGACTTATAGGTATAAGAGGGATAATTACTTTTTTACTACGATTACCAACTGATATTAATTTACTAATAGCTGTTGGTAAAGATAAAGTAGATAACGTTATAAATAAATTAAAGGTAGGCATAACTAACATATATAAACCAATACCATTATTACCAATACTTCTAGTTAAAAAAATTTTAATAATCATAGCCATAAGTTTAGTAATGGCACCACCAACAATTAAAATAGCAGTTGATTTGATAAATTTATTTTTCATAATTAATTATATGTTATTTAATAGTAATAATTAGTGTATAAATATAATAAGTATGATATAATTAAGTAGAAAGAGAGTGATAACTATGTACCATTTTATTGGAATTAAGGGTGCTGGAATGAGTTCTTTGGCAGTTATTTTAAAACAATTAGGTTATGAAGTTAAAGGAAGTGATTTACCAAAGCATTTCTTTACCGAAGCAGAATTAATTAAGAATAATATTCCGATGACTCCATACAGTAAAGATAATATTACTTTAGGACTAAAGATTATTAAAGGAGCTTCAATTACTGAAGATAATGAAGAATTAATAAGAGCAAGAGAACTTAATTTAGAAATAATCGATTATGAAGATATGATTGGTGTATTAACCAGAAAATTTAAAACAATATGTATTGCCGGTTGTCATGGTAAAACCACGACAACAGCTATGATGTCTCTTGTTTTAGATAAGATTGTGGGAACAAATTATCTAATTGGTGATGGTACAGGACATGCTAATAAAGATAACGAATTCTTTGCTTTAGAAAGTTGTGAATATCGTCGCCATTTTCTAGCGTATACACCATATTATGCGGTTATTCTTAATATTGATTTAGATCACGTAGATTATTTTAAAGATATTAATGACATTATTAGTGCTTATGAAGAATTTGCTAATAAGGCAACAAAAATGGTTATAGCTTGTGGCGATGATGATAATACAAGAAAAATGAAACTAGATAAGCCAGTGATTTATTTTGGACTTAATGAAAATAATGAAGTTAGAGCAGTGAATATAGATTACAATAAAGATGGTACTAGTTTTGATGTCGTAATTAAAGGTAATATGTATGGCCACTTTGATTTACCAATATTTGCTAATCATCAATTATTAGATTCCTTAGCAGTTATCAGTATTTGTTATTTAGAAGGCTTTAATAGCGATGAAGTATTAAAATACTTTAAAGAATTTAAAGGAGCTAAAAGAAGATTTACGGAAACTTTTGTTGGAAATAATGTCATAATCGATGATTATGCGCATCATCCAAATGAAGTTAAATCAGTAATTAATGCAGTTAAACAAAAATATCCCGATAAGAAACTTATTGCTATATTTCAACCACATACATTTACTCGTACTCAAGAATTTGCTAATGATTTAGCTAATGTTTTAAAAGAAACTGATGAAGCATATATTATGGATATTCATCCAGCAAGAGAAAAGCAAGAAGATTATCCAGAAGTAACTAAAGATATAATAATTAATAAATTAAGTAATGGTCATTCACTAACAATGGATGAAGCAGATAAACTAGCAGTTTACGATAATGCGGTATTTGCATTTATGTCTCCAAACGATGTTAGCAAATTAGAAAATGACTTAATTAAACTTAAGAGTAATATTTAGTTAACATAGTGATTAATTTAAAAGAAAAATAAAGAAGTTTTACGAAAAAAAAGTAAAACGTCTTTTTTTTCGTGAATATTATTAGTGAGGAGGGAAAAATATGACAAAAAATTTCATCGTTATCCAGGATGGAATTAAAGAATGTGGTAGTGCTTGTCTTTTGTCCATCATTAGATATTACGGAGGAAATGTTTCTTTAGAAAAAATATTGGAATTAACAAATACCACTAAAGAGGGAACAACATTTTATGATCTTAAGGTAGCTGCTTTAGAAATTGGTTTGGCAGCTAAAGGATATAAGTTAGAATCAATTAACAGTCTATATGAAATTGATAAACCATTCATTAGTCAAGTTATTATAAACAATTATACTCATTTTGTAGTAGTCTACAAAATGAGTAATAATATAATGACGATAATGGATCCAGCTAAAGGAATGGTAAAACTAGATGTACGTAAATTTAAAGAAATATGGACAGGCTATATTCTTATCTTAGAACCTTATAAAAAATTACCAGAATATGCTGATAATAATTATTTAAATAAGATTATTAAATGGGTAATAGTGAATAATAAAAAGATGATTTTAAATCTAATATTTTTAACATTAGTAACGACTTTAATGACATGTATTTATGGTTATCATTTTAAAGTATTAATCGATGTTGGAATAAACACCAATAAATTAAATTTATTGGTAATAACAATTATCTTTATAATTATTTTATTGATAAAGTTAATATCTGAATACTTAAGAAATAGTCTTTTGTTATATCTAAATCAAAAAATTGATTTATCCATAATAACTACTACCATAAATAAAGTTATTTCTCTTCCTTATAGTTATTATAAAAATAAAACAACAGGTGAGACCATATCTAGAATAAATGATTTATTCTATATAAAGAATGTTATTTCAAAAATGATAACCACAATATTCTTTGATATGATTTTATCAGTTATGGTATTTATGGTCTTATTTATAATCAATAAAACGATGACTATTACTTTAATTATAATAATTATAGCTTATTTCTTAATTTTTCTTCTTTATAAAACAACTATCAAAGATATGGTTAACAATATTCAGGTAGAAAGTGGGAAAGTAAATTCTTTATTAGTTGAGTCGATAAATAGCTATGAGACAATTAAAGGATTACATATAGAAGAGCATTTTAAAAATAAGATCAATACTCAATATTTAAAAACAATAGATAGTAATATAACTTTATCAAAGATTATTAATGCAGAAAACTTATTAAAAGATTTGATTGAGGGTATTACAATTATGTTTATTATGTATATGGGTATTAATAATGTTATGGATAAATCACTGACAGTAGGATCACTTGTTACTTACAATACATTATTATTCTATTTCTTAACACCAATTAGAAATTCATTAGATTTTTATAAAGAACTATCTTATACCAAAAATAGCATTAAAAGAGTAAATAATCTTTTAAATTATAAATATGAAAAGTTAGACAAAGAAAGCTATTTAAATATGGATGGAGATATTATAATAAACAAACTAAATTTTAGTTACAACAATAAAGAAGTGATTTTAAAAGATATCAATTTAAATATTAAATCAGGCAGTAAAGTTTTAATTTTAGGTTCTTCAGGAACTGGAAAATCTACTTTATTAAAGATATTGTATCGTTATTATGAGATAAATAGAGGACAAGTATTTATCAATAATTATGATTTACTTGATTATGAAATAACTGATATTAGAAAGAATATTACTTATATCTCACAAAATGAATTTTTATATACAGATTCAATTAAGAATAATATCATTTTAGATAGAAAAGTGTCAGATACAGAATTCTTAAATATTTGTAAGTTAACATATGTCTCAGAAATTGTTAAAAATAATATATTGTCTTACAACTATTGTCTTTCAGAAAATGGAGTCAATATATCTGGTGGACAAAGACAAAGAATTATTTTGGCTAGAGCGATATTAAAAAAAGCAAAAATAATCTTGATCGATGAAGGACTCAATGAAATAGATGTCAATTTAGAACGAAAGATTTTAAAAAATATCTTTAATTATTGCCAAGATAAAACGATTATTATCGTTTCACATCGAACTGATAATATGGATTTATATGATAATGTAATTAGATTAGAAGATGGAAAAGTAAAGGATGTGTTAGTAAGAAATGGATGATGTTTTAGCAATCGATTTAATTATGAATAGAAAAAAATATCCAATAATCTATAATGCTTCAATCATATGTTTAGTGATACTTCTAGTAACAAGTTATATTATATTTGTTTACAAGTATCAAAGTTATTACATTACTAAAGGAAAAATTACTGATAATAAATTAGAATTACTAGTTAGCAGTAGTAATTTAAAATATATAAATCAAAACAATACATTAAAAATAGATAATAAATATTATTCATATAAAATTGTTTCTATTGATGACGAAATCTATTTAGATAATAATTACAATGATTATCAATATGTATATTTATTAGTTCAAGGTTTAGTTAATATCGATAATTATGTATACGAAATACAGATACCAAAAGAAAATAAAATCATAGCCAAATATTTAAAAGAATACTTATAAGGAGGTATAAATGGAATTAACAGAAAATGAAATGTATGCCGTTAATGGTGGCATAGCATGGTATGTAGTAGCTGGAGTTGCCGGATTAATTACATATGTAATTGGCATTTTTAGTGGCTATACCAATCCTAATAAATGCAATAATTAGAAAGGAGAAATAACGTGGAAATAAATGAATTAAAAAATAATGAAATGGAAAATATTTCCGGTGGAGCAATTACATCACAATTTATCAATGCTGTTACTAAAGCAATTGGTGCTATATATAGTTTAGGAAAAGATACAGGAAGCACGATTAGAAGATTAGTAAGCGGTAAATATTGTCCTGCCAATTAAATAAAAGAGTGTAGACTATAAAGTCTACACTTTTTAACTTGAAAAATATGTTTAAATTTGTTAAAATTAATTTATAAGAGGGAGTATGGATAATATGAAAGAGGACAAAATTTCACTTTTAAAATTATTTAATTTAATTTCAATAGTGTTTTTATATTATATATTAGGCTCTAAAAACTTATTTTTATATGTTTTATCATTCAGTCTATATAATATTTTTATGGCCTCTTTTGACGGAATAACAATTAAAGCATCACTTCAAAATTTAGAAACCCTATCTTCAAAGAAAAAACTATTTAGGGTAATGATGGTGATAATTAGCTTTATTTGGGCATTATTTATCTTACTTAGTATTTTAATTAGTGATTTAGTTAGTGTCTTTTTAAATATCGATAATATATTACCAATATTTGTGGTGATGAGTATATCTTTAATAACTAAGCCATGTGTTAAGATAATAGCGGAATACTTAGAGAACATTAAACATAATCGTCATTATACTGAATTACTATATATCTATCATGAATTAGACTATATCTTAATTGTAATCATTGCTTTAATAACATTTAGAGTATTTAAGTTGGATGTAGTAATTGCTACAGCGTCTTTATATCTATCAAAAATATTTAGTGCTATTATTGTAATGGGTACTTTGTATTTATTAAATAGACCAATAAAACATATTAAAGTATTTAACAAAGATAATGCCAATTATTTTAAAGAAGTTAAAAAAGTGTTGACAAAGAATAGTACAAAAAGTACTATTAATATAGTAAGGAATAGCTACTATTATCTTTCGATTATTATTTTATATTTAGTATTTAGTACTAGATATAATTATAAATTAGATGATGTTCAAGAAATAATAAGCTTTGTATATTTCTATGCATTATCGATAGTTGATTATTTAATATATGTAGCTAAACTGACAATTAAAGGATTACCAAGTGATATGTTGCCTACTGATAAAGTATATAATAGCTTTAAAGCAATGCTACCAATGGCAATTATCTTTGGCGTGATATCACCATTAACATGTCGAGTAATCTTTAATGATCCAAGCAAATCAATATATTTAGTAATGATAAATTTTATGGCTATATTTGTTTTATTATATGATTTAACATTTGATGCCGTAAAAAACAAATTAATTATCAATGTTAGTTTAATTAGCGGATTATTAGTAAAAGTAATTACTATTATTCCACTTATTAACGCTTTTTACCGAATGGGCTATAATCTTGTATATGGCGATGTAGTAAGTACAATTATTGCATTATTTACATCGATAATTATCAATTATATTCATCTTAAAAAAATTAACCCATCGGCAAGTAATTACTTTGAAAAATTACTTAATATATTGTATGAAAATATATTATTAGGGATAATATTAATATTAGCACAATTTATAGTTCCATTAGATACAAGATATTACTTCAAAGCATTAGGACTTATTATTATCTATTTGGCTATAAGTCTAGCATTTATGAAAATAAAGAATAAAAAGTGAGGTTAAAACATGGAGAAAGTATATGTATTTGGTCATCGTAATCCTGATACGGATAGTGTAACGGCAGCGATTACTTTAGCTTATTTAAAAAAGAAACAAGGAATGAATGCGGTTCCAGCTATTTTAAGTTCTATCAGCAGGGAGACCAAATATGCTTTAAACTACTTTGGAGTTAAAGAACCAGTATTCTTAAATGATGTCAAATTAAAAGTAAAAGATTTAGATTATTCAAAAGGATATATGGCTGATATGGATTGTTCCATATATGATGCTTATCATAAAATGGTCGAAGAAGGAATCAGTAAAATACCAATTGTCGATAAACAAAAAAAGATTTTAGGTATTGTCAGCATGAAAGATATTGCCGAAGAGTGTTTAGTAGGTGAATACTCTAAAATAGATAGTTGCTATAAAAATATATTGGCGGCGATAAACGGCGAAAAAGTAATCAAATACGATAATATTATTAAAGGTAGATTGATTGTACCGGGATATCGTTCGACAACATTTATAAATGAAGTTGAATTAAATGAGAATGATATTTTAATAACGGGGAATAGACATAGTATTATCGAATATGCAATCATTTCAAAAGTTAAATTAATAATTGTTACTAACGATTTAGAAGTTAAGCCAGAACAATTAAAGATGGCTAAAGAGAATAGAGTAAATATTATAAAAACTAAACATACTACTTTAGATACGATTAAAAAATTTAATTTCTGTAATAGTGTATCAACAATCGTAAACACAAGAAAAATACATATAATAAATGAAAATGATGATTTAAGTACTTTTATTAGTGAAGCTGAAAAATCTAAATATACATATTATCCAATTGTTGATAACAATAAAAAATGTTTAGGTATTGTCAAATTTGCTAATGTTGGATATCAACATAAGAAAAAAGTTATTTTAGTCGATCATAATTCATATGAACAATCAGCTGTTGGTTTGGAAGAATCAGATATTCTAGAAATTGTCGACCATCATAATATTTCTAATATTGGGACAACCCATCCGATTAATTTTAGAAATATGCCTGTAGGTAGTACCAATACGATTATCTATTTAATGTATAAAGAAAATGATATTAGAATTCCAAAAGATATAGCTGGATTAATGCTATCAGGTATCTTATCAGATACGCTTATCTTAAATTCACCAACGACAACTAATTTGGATAAAGATGCTGTCAACAATTTAGCAAGAATTGCTAAAGTTAGTTATAAAAAATATGGATTTGATATGATATCCTATGGTACTAAGTTAGTTGGTAAAACTAGAGAAGAAATACTTTATAACGATTTTAAACGTTATCCAACCGATTCAGGAACAATTGGTCTTGGTCAGATATATACGACAAATATTGCCGATATGGAAAAACAACAAAAGGCATATATCGATATGTTAAACAATGTAGCTAAAGTTAATGAATATAAATTTGTAGCATTATTTGTTACTGATATAATCAAAAATGGTACTTATGTATATTATAGTGATGAAGCTAGAGATATCTTAGGAAAAGCCTTTAACGTCGAAATGGAAGAGGGTATTTATTTACAAGATGTCTTATCTAGGAAAATGCAAATTTTACCAGCAATTTTAGATATTATGAATTAAACAAAGCAAATGTTAATAATAACATTTGTTTTTCTATAAAAAAACGCATATTTACTTGAAAAAATAAGGATATTTAGATATAATTACATAAGAAAGAGGTGTAGTAATGATTATATTATCGTTAAATGCAGGAAGCTCTTCTTTAAAATTTCAAGCTTTTGATATGCCTGAAGAAAACGTATTAATTTCTGGTGTGTTTGAAAGAATAGGAATGAAAGAAAGTTTCTATACAATAGAATTAAATGGTGAAAAAACAAAAAAAGAAGTAGAACTTAAAAATCATGAAGCTGCCATGGAATTAGTAACCGAAGAATTGATGGAAAATGGCATTGTTTCATCATTGGATGAAATTAAAGCTATAGGACATAGAATTGTTCAAGGTGGACCATATTTTGATAAGACAGTAGAAATGACTGAAGAAAACATTAAGAAAGTAAAAGAATTATCAGTTTTATCTCCACTTCATAATCCAGCAGCAGTTTCAGGTATCAAAGCTGCAAAAGCAGTTGCTCCAAAAGCTCTTCAAACAGGAGTTTTTGATACTGCATTCCATCAGACAATCGAACCTGAGAACTATTTATATCCAGTTCCTTATGAATGGTGTGAAAAGTATAAAGTAAGAAAATATGGAGCACATGGAACTAGTCATAAATATGTAGCAGCTAGAATGAATGAAATTTTAGGAAGATATAATACAAAACTAATTACTTGTCATATTGGTAATGGTGCAAGTATTTCGGCTATTAATGAGGGTGTATGCGTAAATACATCTATGGGTCTTACTCCAAATGCAGGACTTATGATGGGCTCTCGTTGTGGTGATATGGATGCAACTGTAGTTACTTATATGATGCGTGAATTAGAATGTAGTCCAGATGAAATGGATACAATATTGAATAAACAAAGCGGTTTACTTGGTATAAGTGGTATTAGCAGTGATTCAAGAGATATCGAAGATGGTATTAAAATTGGTAATCAAAGATGTGCTCTTGCACAAAAAATGTTTGCTAATAAGATTATCGATCATATTGCAAAATACTATGTTCAACTTGGTGGATGTGATGCTATTGTATTTACAGCTGGTATTGGTGAAAAATCTATTCATACGAGAAGAGAAGTATTAGATGGTTTAGCCGTATTAGGTGTAAAAATTGATGAAGAAGCCAACGATTGCCGTGGCGTAGAAAGGTTAATAACAGCCGAAGATTCATCTATTCCATGCTATGTCATTCCAACAAATGAAGAGTTGATGATAGCTAGAGATACATATGCTTTGTATCAAGAGAGAGAAAATGAAAAAGAATTAATTGAAAATGAAATTATTTAAGGAAATATTAAAATTAATTAAAAAATATGATAGCATTGTAATTGCTAGACATATTGGAGCAGATCCCGATGCTTTGGGTAGTCAATTTGCACTTAAAGAACTAATTGAAACTAATTTTAAAAATAAAAAAGTATATGCCGTTGGTTCAATAGCTGCTAGATTTAAATTTATGGGAAGTACCAATAAAATAGATGAAGTTGATAAATCAAAGACACTTTTAATCGTTGTCGATACTCCAGATAAAAAACGTATTGAAGATATCAATTCTGTCGATGAATTTGCCAAAGTAGTTAAGATCGATCATCATCCATTTGTCGAAAAACTAACTAGTGATAGTTTAGAATATATTGAAGATAGTGCTTCAAGTTCTAGTCAACTAATATTTAAATTTATACTATATAATAAACTTAAAATGACTAAGAAGATAGCTGAAAATATCTATATTGGAATTGTTGGTGATACCGATAGATTTTTACATGATTATACTTCACTTGAAACATTTGAACTAACTACTAAACTATTAAAAATGTCAGGAATCGAATTTACAAAGTTATATGAACCATTATATATGAGACCACTTACCGAAATTAAATTCCAAGGATATATTTATCAGAATTTAGTTTTAACTGAGAACAATGTGGCTTATATTAAGTTAACTGACGAAGTTTTAAAAAAATATGAAGTAGATTCTGCTTCAGCCGGAAATATGATCAATGATTTAAAATTTGTCAGTGGAATTATGGTTTGGGTATTCTTTTCAGAAGATCCTAGAGCAAATATAATTAAGGCTAACATTAGATCAAGAGGGCCAGCAATTAATGATGTTGCAAGTAAATATGGTGGTGGTGGTCATATATATGCTGCCGGTGCTAGACTTAAGACTTGGGAAGAAGCTGAATTATTAATAAAAGATTTAGATGAAGTAACAGCTAAATATGAATAGCACTTCATCTTTTTTCTTTACTATAAACCAGATATGGTGCTATAATTAATTTAGGTGGTAAGTATGAATATATATTTACAAATTACAATTGAAATTGTTGTCGTATTCATCTTAATATTTCTTTTAAATCATTTCTTATTTGTTAGAAAAAATAAAAAATTAAAAAAAGATGAAATGCCTTTAGAATTAATATATCTATCAGGAATATATGGAATTGATCCTAAAAAGATTAATTTTAGACAATTTCAATATGCATATAGTTTAATCAATTCCTTTATTATAACTACGACATATATGTTAGTTACATATCTAATCCATGTAATGATTTTAAAAGTTATTATCGGTATTATTATTTTAGTACTCTTAATAATAATTTGTTATGGATTGTTAGGAAGATATTATTTATATAAAGAAGAGAAAAGTACAAAGTAGTACTTTTTTTTAGCCATTTGCATATGCTAAAATGAGGAGTGATGTAAGTGGCATATCGCGAGATAGTTACTAAAGCAATAATTGCTAAAGGTAAGAAAAAATATAAAGAACAATATAAAATAACCGTTGAAGAAACTCCATCAACAATTTTAGGTTGCTGGATAATCAATCATAATTTTGAAGCTAAAGAAGTAGCAGGTAAGATTATTATCAATGGTTCATTTGATGCAAATATCTGGTATTCATATGATAACGATACGAAAACAACGGTAGTAAACAAAAAAATAAATTATACCGAAGAAGAAAAACTAATGACTTCGACACAAGATATAACTAATAAAAATATTATTGTAAGAAGCTTAAAACAACCAAATTGTGTTTCAGCTAAAGAAGAAGGCAATGATATCAATTTAGAGATTGAAAAAGAATTAGGAATCGAAATAGTAGGGGATACCAAAGTTAAAATATCTTCAGTTGACGATGAAGAAGAAAATTGGATCAATTTAAATGATGATAATGAATTTGAAAACATCAATACAGAATATGTAAATGAAAAGATGACACCTTAGTCTCTTTTTTTATTTTTTTTATAAAAAACTCTTCCAATTTTTTTAAAATTGTTGTATCATTTATTATGTAGAGTATACGGAGAGTATTTCGTATGTTTACATGTAATGTATATATGGTTATATGCATTAGGATTAATTCCTGACCTAATACTTTGGGAACAGTATTATGGTTTATATATTCTAAGTTCCCAAAGTAATTAACGAAGGGTTAGGAGGTGAAAAATATGGAAAAAAGAGATGGAACTAAAGTTGTAGCACTTGTTGCTCTAATTGTAGCCGTTGTTGCTTTATCAGTAGGTTTCGCCACTTTCTCTGCTACACTTAATATAACTAATGCTTCTGCAGTAGTTGAAGCTAGCGATGAATTTAGTGCAAACGTTCACTATGATACATCATTTACACCAATATGTTATTTACCTAGTGATACTGCTACTGATATTACAGTTTATACTGATAGTCCATATTCACATGGTACAGCAACTCAACATAGTTGGGCTAATATCAAAGTACCTATTACAACAACAAATAGAACAGTAATTTGTAAAGCAAGAGTTATCAATGAAAGTATCTATGCAGCTACTTTGACTGAAATAACTAGTCATAGTACATTCTTAACTGCTACTACAGGTACTGGAAGTGATGCTGCTACAAATATGACAGCTGTTCTTCAAAATACAACTGTAACAGTAACAATTGGTGCTACTCCAAATGTTGGAACAATAACTTATAATGCAGCAGCAGCTGTAACTAGTGGATTAAATAATGTTATTCAACCAAATGCAACTACTGATGTATTATTAACAATTGAATACGCAGCAGCAGGACCTGCACCAGATGGTGACGTTACAATCAACATTCCACTTGTTGATTTCACTTACGAAAGTACAGCACCATCATCTTAATAGTAAAGATGAATATATTACTGGCGTGATAGATAATAACGTCTATTACGCCAGTAGTAATATATTTACATAAGATTATTTGGAGGCTATATGAAAAAGAGTTATTTGAAGCTGATGGTATTTTGCACCATCATTGTTACAATTTTACTTCTAAATAGTCTTATATTAAGTATATTATCAAATTACTATTATATGGCTATGTTTTTAGCTATCTTGGTAGTGATATTCAAGTTTGCTTTTGGATTTGAAAAAGATAATCATAGATATATTAAAGATATAATTTTAGAATTGGCAATCTTATATTTGGCATCTTTTATCATATTCTATCTATCAGGATTAATAATTGGTTTTGCAAGAACTAGTAATTATTATTCTTGGTATGGCTTAAAGACATTTATTATTCCGTATGTTTTAGTTATATGTCTAAAAGAATTCTTAAGATATCAGATGTTAAATAAAGTCGAAAAACATACATTATATACGATTGCAATATGTATGATATTTGTTTTTATCGATATTGGAGCTAATATTGCTAATAAGAATCTAATCGGAGCATATAATATATTTATCTATTTCGCTTTAACTGTATTGCCAGCCATAAGTGATAACGTAGCGGCAACGTATGTCGCTAAGAAAGTAGGGTATAAACCGAATATCTTTTGGTTACTAATTGCTAATTTATATGCGGTATTATTACCAATTATTCCGAATACAGGATTGTATGTGTCTTCAATTATTAAATTCTTATTCCCATTTGTTATTATCTATAATGTTTATGTGTTCTTTAGAAGAAGAGAAAGAAACGTTCCATTAAGAACCAAGGATAAGAATAGATATATTGGATTAGTATCTTTAGCGATAGTAACCGTTATTCTCGTATATTTTGTGTCAGGATTCTTTAAGTATTATGCAATAGCGATTGGATCAGGAAGTATGACTCCTACAATATATAAGGGAGATGTCGTCATTGTCGATCAAGAATTTCAATTTGGAGATTTAGACATAGGTGATATCATAGCTTATCGTTATAATGGCGTAGTCGTTGTTCATAGATTAGTAAATATCGTTATAATTGATGATGAATACTATTTCTATACTAAAGGAGATGCCAATTTAGAAAAGGATAATTATGTAATATTTTCAAATACTGTTGTTGGCGTTGTCAAAGCAAGAGTACCATTTATCGGTGCTCCAACAGTATGGCTAAGTGAATTATAAAAAAGAAAAAAGAAGAAAAGGAGGTGCAAAATGACTAAGAAAGTCAGCAAAGAAGTAACAAGTGACGTTAAGAAAAAGAAGACTGTGGCAACTAAAAAAAGTGAACCTGCAAAACCCAAGAAAACGATGTATTTTAGTTTCAATTTTAGATTAGGTTTTAACATTATTTTGTTCTTGTTATTAGTTATTTTAGGCACCATTCTTATAAATAAGTCCATTAATTTTGAAGAGGAACAGATAGTAAAATACAACGAAAAAAGTAGTTTAGATTACAAAGTATATTTGTTTAAAAATGATTTTTATGATCAAGAATATCTTGATAAAGATATGCTATATGTAGCTAGCTTAATTAAAAATATTAAATTAGATTTCGATTATTTATTTACGGCTGAAGATAAAGAAAATTTAGATTTTGAATATAGCGTTATTGGAAAACTTTCAATTACTAATAAAGAAGGAACAAGATACTACTTTGAAAAGACATATACATTACTTAATCCAAAAAAAGTTACAATGACTGATACCAATATTCAAAGAATTGTTGAAGAAGTAAATGTCGATTATAGTTATTATAATAATTTAGCTACTAACTTTAAAGCATCTTATGGAGTAGATACCGAAAGTAAATTAACAGTATTTATGCTTATTAATAAGAAGAATACTCCACAAAGTAACTTTGTTATGGATAATAATACAATTATGAATGTTGTTATTCCATTATCACAGAAATCAATCGATATCAGATTAGATTATAAAGATATTAATCAGACTAGTAATATCATAAAAGCACAAGATGTAAAAGTTAGAAATACAGTAATTTTAGCAGTAGCTATTACTTTAGTAGTAAGTTCATTGGCAGTAATGATAAAGACAATGAGAATGCTTAGTTTACTTCGTACTAAACGTAGTGCATACGACAAATATATTGCTAAATTACTAAAAGAATACGATAGATTAATAGCAGAAACATCAACTTCGATATCATTTAAAGATAAAGAAATAATCGATGTTAATAAATTCACTGAATTATTAGATTTGCATGATAATTTACAGTTACCAATTATGTTTTATTCAGTAACTAATCATCAAAAAGCATATTTCTATATTTCACATGATAATACAATTTATTTGATGACGGTTAAAGCATCTGATTTTGAAAAAAAGAAGAAATAATTAGAAGAGAAATCTCTTCTTTTTTCTTGCTAACATTACATATCTTATAGTATAATTAATATACTAGGAGCGATATGTATGAATGCCAATGAATTAATCTCATATAATGGATATTTATTAGATTTATTAGATAATAATAGTACTAAATACGATTATAGTAATGAATTTAAATTAAATTTATATATAACATTATTATCATTAAATAATTCTAATTATCATGAATCAATATATTTAGAAGAAATTAATACCTTGGAAGATTTCTTAAGAAAAGTTAATAATCTTAAAGTAAAGATTCAACTTAAACGAAAAGAAATAGAAATCGATGAATTAATCTCAGTAATTAGTGCAATATATAATAGTAATCAAGTAATAATTGATAAATATAATAAAGAACATATCGATATAACTAGTATATTAGATAGTAAAGATCCCAAAGAATTAACAACACTAATCGATAAATTAACCAAAGAAAAAATGATTGCTATCGACAATAAAGAACACGATGATATTAAAAGAAATCTAATATCTTACAGTATTCTTAACAATCGATATCGATTAAAAGATAATACCATATATATAGAATCTGAAAACCAAATAGAAATATCTTTAGATGAATTCTTTAGAATATTTGAATATCTATTATATATTAAAAATTATCCTAAAATATATTCAAACGAAGAAACTAATAATATGCATATTTCTCTTATTACCAATATTATCGACTATTTAAACACAGAAATACTTAACGATAATAATATCATACCAATAATACTAACATATATCGTTTTAAATGATATACCTAACTATGAAATGATCGATACATCATACTTTAATATAGAAAACATAAAAATAACCGATCTATATTCATTAGCTAACCATAAAAAAGATAATGAAAATACAGCTAAATGGAAGAATATCTATATACCTAATAGTTATCTATATCAAAGAATAAAAGAAATGACCTTAAATGGCAATTATTATTTTAAAGATAATAACTTTATTTTAGATAATATAGTAAACTTTAAAATAACAATAAGTATCGACAATATGAAAGAATTCTTAAGAGCTAATTTAAACAACTTATAAAATATAAGTTGTTTTCTTTATGTCAACTATCTAGACAATAATTTAAAATATGATATAATTAAATTAACTAATAGTAAAGAGTATGGAGGAGTCATGAACGAATTAGAACAAATTGAAGGAATAGGTCCCAAAACAAAAGAATTATTAGAAAAATTAAGAATATTTACAATCGATGATTTAATCAACCATTATCCATTTAGATATGAAGTAATTAAGAGAAGTAATTTATTAGAAATAAAAAATGGAGATAAAATAATTATCGATGGTGTTATCGAGGGTCAACCAACAATTATATATATATCTCCAAAATTAAAAAAGATAATCTTTCGTATTAATACTGGAAGTAATATATTAAATGTAACAATATATAACAGAGTATATCTAATGGAAAATATTAAAACTGGAAAAGCTATTACAGTTATTGGCAAATATGATAAGATAAAGAATGCAGTTATTGCCAATGATATCAGAATGGAAAAATTACCAGTTATTCCTAAAATTGAAAGTATTTATTATACAACAGCAGGATTATCTAAAAAGAGTATATCTAAATATATAACATCACTGATAATGAATGGTTATAAACCAATAGATATATTACCAGAATACTTAATTCAAAAATATAATCTATTATCTAAATATGAAGCAATCGTAGAAATTCATAATCCTACCGAAGTAACCCTATTAAAAAAAGCTAGACAAAGATTAAAATATGAAGAATTATTTATATATTTACTTAAAATAGGATTCTTAAAAGAAAAACTAAATAATGATGAAGAAGCTATCAAAAGAAATATCGATAGAGAAAAAATAGATGAATTTATTAAAACATTACCATATCAATTAACAATTGATCAAAGTGCTTCATTAAATGAAATATTAGAAGATATGGCATCTTCAAAAAGAATGAATAGATTACTTCAAGGTGATGTTGGTAGTGGTAAAACAATCGTTGCCTTATTAGCAGGATATGCTAATTATTTATCTAAATATCAGACAGCTATTATGGTACCAACAGAAATATTAGTAACACAACATTATGAAGAAGCTAAGAAACTATTTAAGAAAGTTAAAATGAATATAGCATTATTAACTTCTTCAACTAAAAAAGCTGATAGACAAAAAATATTAGATGATTTAGCTCAAGGTAAAATAGATTTAATAATTGGTACTCAAAGCTTAATAAGCGAAAGTATTAAATTTAAAAATTTAGGTTTAGTAATTACTGATGAACAACATCGTTTTGGAGTTAATCAGAGAAGTGAATTTAAAAACAAAGGAATATCTCCAGATGTCTTATCAATGAGTGCTACGCCAATACCTAGAACATATGCTTTAACAATATATGGTGATATGGAAGTATCTAGTATTTTAACAAAACCAGCTGGTAGAAAAGAAGTAATAACATACTACAAAAAAGAAAACGATATAACTGAAGTATTAGAATTAATGAAAAAAGAAATAGATCAAAAACATCAAATATATGTTATAGCACCAATGATTGAAAATGAAGATACCGATTTAGAAAATGTTACCGATCTAGAAGAAAAAATGAATAAAGCTTTTGGCAAGATAGGTACAATAGCTTCAATTCATGGGAAGTTAGATGTTAAAGAAAAGAACAAGATAATGAAAGACTATGAAGATGGCAAAATTGATATCTTAATATCTACCACAGTAATTGAAGTAGGTATCAACGTACCAAATGCCAGTATGATAGTAATATTTGATGCAAATGTATTTGGTCTATCAACAATCCATCAATTAAGAGGAAGAGTAGGAAGAAGTGATATTCAAAGTTACTGTATACTTATTTCTAAAGAATACCAAGAAAGATTAAAATTCTTAGAAACATGTAATGATGGATTTGAAATAAGTGAATATGACTTTAAAAATAGAGGAGAAGGAGACTTATTTGGTATAAGACAAAGTGGTGAAACAGGATTAAAACTGGCTAATGTCAAAAAAGATTTTCAAATGTTATTAAAGGCTAGAGATGATGTTCAAGAATTTCTACCTAAATTAAACCAAGAAGATTATCCAAAACTATATGAATTATTAACTAGTGTAAGTGATGTTGATTAAAAAATGTCAAATATAATCAAAAATAAAAAAAGTACTTGCATTTAATTAAATTCTATATTACAATGATATTGTCATAATAATCAATAAGCTTATCCGCGCGTTCCTTAAATGCTTTGTAGTCCTCATCCTGCCACCAGTCGGCAAGATCACCATTCTTATCATACTGTGAACCGCTTGTATCAAATGCATGGCTTATCTCATGACCTATGACAGTCCCTATCCCTCCGAGCAG
>CAMZBG010000010.1 GCA_947304495.1 uncultured Clostridia bacterium
CCGGTTGGCAGTTAATAATATACCAAACATTTCACTTCTTGTCAACAACTTTTTTATTTTTTTGTATTTTTTGTCAAATGTTAAATGTAAAATAAAAGCAATCACATAATTTTGTGATTGCTTTGTAATTATTATTTTTTACTTATTCTGATTTTTATCTTTGTAGTCTTTGGTGTATATGTTGCTTTGACATCATCACCAGTTACGGTAATAGTTACTTCATGATCTCCTTCTTTATAGCCTGTCAAATCAACAATAGCCTTTATCTTACTTTCATCGATACCTGCTAATACTTCTTTTGTTCCTTTAACAACAACTGTCGTTTTAATAGATGAAGCTCCGATAGCAGCTGCTTTATAGTTAGTATCTAGGTTCGTTGTTTCAATCATGACATCATTTATTTCTTTTGTTTCTTCTTCACCTAAAGAGATAGTTATCTTAGTATTTTTAGCCGATAATTCTCTAATACCAGTTGGCGCAGTCAATGATACGGTAAACGTTTTATTTTCACTTAAGTTATTTACATCAACTTCTACAGGTAAATATTCAATTTTAGATAATACATTATCTTCACCATATACTTTTACTTTTGTTTCACTAGAAGTTATTGAACTTATGGCTTTACCAAATTGTACCTCACCTACTGGAATTACTTTGATTGGTACTTCTTTACTAGGTGAGTCAACATTAATAGTTGCTGTTACTTTACTTGGAACCATTTCAATATCTACTACTTTTCCATCATTATCATAAGCAATGATTGGAACGTTTTCTAGAGTCATAACACCTACTTCAGGATCAACTAATTTTGATATATCAACTAAAGCTCTAACATTAGCAACTTTTTTGATCGTATGTTCAGCACCTTTAATAATAATTTCTGTTTTATCAATTGTAACTTGTGATATAGATAATTTAGCATCTAGCTTTTCTTTGTTAATCGTATCGATTGTAGCCATTTTGGTTGTTGATACTTTTGGATAGATATTGACATTAACAACACTTGGGTCTAGTTTATAATCGATTGAAGTTACACTACTTTCATAGTTTAAAGTTACTCTATGTGTTCCTTCTTTTAGGTTAGATATATCTACAGACACAGTACCATTTGATAGTTGTTTTGCCAAATACATATCAATTTTTCTTCCAATTAATGTAACATCTACAGTTTCAGGTAATCCTTCAACTACGTAAGTTTCAGTATTGTAAATAGCCGCTACTTTTTGATCATATAGTACTTCAGCATATGAATCGACTAAAGATGTTGTTCTTCTATCGATAGTAAAGAATGATACGATAGCTATTAGTAATGAAAGAAATACTAGGGTATTCTTTTTTACTAACCATCTTTCAAATCTATCGGTTCTTCTTCCTAATTTATCTGATAACATTAAGATGAATTTAGTAATTGGTGTAACTATTTTTTTATCGATTAATCTGATAATGGCACCAATTAGAAGAAAGGCTTTTTTAGTTCTTTTTTTGCTTTTATTCTTCATTATTATCAGCCTCACTTTCATCTTCCAATTCATCATCTAATAATAATTCTTTCTTAGGTTTTAATTCCTCAATTAGGATCATTCTGGCATCATCTAATGATAAGTTATAATTTAACATGCCATCGATAGCAATAGATATTTTTCCTGTTTCTTCTGATACGATAATGGCAATACAGTCACTCTCTTCACTGATACCTAAAGCGGCTCTATGTCTAGTTCCTAATTTTTTATTAATTTTACCATTTAAGCTTATTGGAAATACGGCACCAGCACTGCTGATCTTGCTTCCTTGAATGATAACTCCACCATCATGAAGAGGATTACGTGGAAAGAAGATAGAAATTAGCAATTCAGATGAAATATCAGCATCTAAGGCCTTGCTCTTTTCAATATAATCATTTAAGCTTATTTCTCTTTCAATAACCATTAGGCCACCAATTTTGCTTTTACGCATATAATCGATAGCATTCATTAATTCATATACGACTTTTTCTCTTTCATCTAGGGTTAATGATCTATGGCGAGTAATAATTTGTTTTTTACCTAATTGTTCTAGTGAGTTTCTGATTTCTGGTTGGAAGATAATAATCAATGCTAATACTCCCCATGTTAAGATATATTCCAAAATAACTCCTGTAGTTTTTAATTCAAAGTAGTCGCTTAGTATTTTTACTATCAATAAAATTATTATTCCTTTTAATAAGAAAACCATTTTGACATTGTTTTTTAAATTCTTTAGAACTGCATATGCTAAAATCCATACGATAGCAATATCAATCATGGCTTTAATTGTCGTCGTTATATCATTCATTATCATGATTTCACACCGTCCTTTATATTCATTTTATATTATATCATATTATATTGATTTTTGATAGTTTTATTTTAAATTAGTTGGCTAAATCCTTTTGCAAAAAGAAAAAAGAAGCAATTTATTTTGCTTCTTCGGTTGCTCTTGTTTCTCTTATTACAGTTACTTTAATAGTACCTGGATATTGAACTTCTGATTCAATTTTTTCTTTGATGTTTCTAGCAATTTGATAAGACATCAAATCATCTACTTCTTCTGGTTTAACAATTACACGTAATTCTCTACCAGCTTGGATAGCGTAAGCTTTATCAACACCACTTATTTCTGAACCAATTTGTTCAATCTTTTCTAGTCTTTGGAAATAGTTTTCGGTTGAATCATTTCTTGCTCCTGGACGAGATGCAGAGATGGTATCAGCAATACTTACTATTGATGAAATAACACTTGTGGCTGGAGTATCTCCATGGTGCGAAGCAATAGCATTGATAACAACTTTATTTTCGTTATATTTCTTAGCTAAGTCAACACCAATATCGACATGACTACCTTCCATTTCAAAATCGATTGCTTTTCCGATATCGTGTAGCAATCCAGCTCTCTTAGCAAGGTTAATATTTTCACCAAGTTCGCCAGCTAATAAACCGCATATGTTAGCAACTTCTTTAGAATGTTTTAAGGCATTTTGACCATAACTAGTTCTAAAATGTAATTTACCAACAATTTCAATCAATTCAGGATCCATTCTTGATAATCCTAATTCGTAAATAGTATTTTTACCATACTCTTTTATTTTTTGATTTACTTCATTACACATCTTATCGTATAATTCTTCGATTCTAGCTGGATGGATTCTTCCATCTTTAATTAATGCTTCCAATGTTAATCTAGCTATTTCTCTTCTCATTGGATCAAAACTAGATATAACAATAGCTTCTGGGGTATCATCTATTATTAAATCAACACCAGTAACTGATTCGATAGTTCTAACATTTCTTCCTTCTCTACCGATTATTCTTCCTTTCATTTCATCATTAGGAAGACTAATAACAGAAATTGTTTGCTCGTTAGTAACATCAGCAGCATATTTTTCCATCGTATTAACTAATAGTTCTTTAGCTTTACTATCGACATCTAATTTTGCTTCTGTTTCTCTTTCTTTGATATACGCAGCAATTTCTTTACTCATTTTTTCTTCAACCATTTTCATGACTGATTCTTTAGCTTGTTCTTTTGTGAACCCACTAATCTTTTCTAATTGTTCTAATTGTTCACGCTTTATTTCTTCCATTTTTTCTTTGATTTCTTGGATTTCTTCTTGTTTCTTTAAGAGATTATTTTCTCTATCTTCTAAGCCTTTTTCTCTAGATTGCATCATTTCATCACGTTTATCGATGTTTTTTTCACGTTGTAAAAGACGTTCTTCAACTTCTTTGGCTTCATTTTTCTTTTCTTTTAATTCTTTATCAGCTTCAAGTTTTAATTTATTTATTTCTTCTTTTGTTTCAAATAAGCTTTCTCTTTTTAGCTTATCAGCTTCTTTTTTAGCATTAGTAATAATAGAGTCAGCTGTTTTTTCTTTCTTTTTATTTTTCAAATAATTTATTACTAGTATTGCAACAATACCAATTATTAAACCAAGAACAAATATTAAAATGGAGTATATTGGATTATTCACATGAACACCTCCATTCTTTTAATTATTTTATATTATAGAAAAAATTGTTATTAAAAAATTTAAACTATACAATATAATTGTATATTTGTTTTTTAGTTATGTCAAGTATAAGATTTAATTAAAAAAAGCAATTACTTGCTTTTTTATATTAATTTTAGTTTCTTTAAAATTTTCTCTGGTAAGATACTTTGAATGCTTTTAAAGTTAATCATTATATATATACCACCAGCAACGATTCCAGTTATTAAGATGTTTGTTAATTGAACTAATCTACTAGTACTACTTACCGGTAAGAATGATTTGAATAATTCTAATGTTACAATAATAACAATTGTCGATAGAATAAATCTTGGAATAATCTTAAATGTTTCTTTGTAATCTAATTTCATTTCTTTATTTAGATAGATAAGGCCAATACTGTTAGATACTAAGAAGCCAACAAGAGTTGCTGTTATAGCTCCATAATATGCTGGTAGATTTAAGTTATAAAATAGATTCATAAATGGAACATCTAAGATTAAGTTTAATAATAAACCGACAATAACACTAGTATAAATTATCTTTCTTTTATTTAAGCTTTGTAATAGTGAATTAATGACCATATATAAGCAATCTAAGATAGTAACGATGATGGTATATCTAATAATTGATGGACCATAATAGTTATTGCCATAGAAAATATTCCACATACTTACTGACATACAACTAATGAATATTGCTAATGGAGCAATTATTATCATTATTATTTTTAAACATTTATTAAAATTACTATTGACAGCTGCAAGATTTTTTTGAGTATAGTCTTTGACCATATTAGGAATTAAGCTTACTATTAAGCCGGTTGATATAGATGTAATAATAGTATTAAATTTAACTCCCCAAGTAGTAAAGACACTACTTATGAATTCAGTATTGGTGGCGGTAAATGATAATTTTGGTAAGGTTCTTATAACAAGAACCATATCAGTAAAAGTATATATAGTATTGGCTAAATTAATAATAATAAAAGGAATAGAATAAGTAATTATTTTAGTTATTATTTCTTTATCCATTTCTTTATTACTAGTGATTTTTTTATCTAAATCAATTTGACTTTTATTTCTGTTAGTAACTAACGTTAGGTATAAGAACGTTGCAAGACCACCAATGCAGGCAGCAAATACAGATACACCTACGGCAAATCTAATTGGTAATTTGAATATATAGACACATAAGTAACTACCAATAATTATTATTAGTATTCTTACTACTTGTTCGATTATTTGACTAATAGATGGTTCTTTTATGAAAGTATGTCCTTGTAAATATCCTCTTTTAACACTTAACATAGGAATAACTAGTAAGGCAAAGGAGATAAGTCTAATTACAAAGGTGACATCTTCTTGGGTATTTCCCCCCTCTAGCTTACCAATGATGATATTTGATAATTGAGGAGCGAAAATAAAACATATTAAGAATGAAGAAATAGAAAAAATAGTTATTATTTTAGTGGCTATTTCATACATTCTTACTTTTTTATCATTCATATTTTGGGCATGATATTCACTAGTTAACTTACTGATAGCTAGAGGAATACCAGCTGATGAAATAATTAGGAATATATTATAGATATTATAAGCATAGCCATATAAGGTACCGCCTTGTTCTCCAATTATTTTATAAAAAGGTATTACATATAGGATACCTATAATTTTAGTAATAATAATACATAAAGTTGCTATAAAGGCTCCTTCTAAGAAACCTGATTTTTTTAGTTTACTCATGTTTCACCTCTTTTATCATCTCCTCAAGGGTTAAGTTATTATCCATAATTTTTTTGGCAAATATTTTACTGCCAACATATCTAATATGCCATGGTTCATACATTCTTACAAAAGAGGCTCTATCTTGGTATGGGTCGTTAGCTTCATTTGTCAATTTATAAGTAGGAATTATACCAACAACAATTTTATTATTTTTCATATTACCATCCTCATTGTAATTATATCATTTGATTATTTAATTGTAAATTAAAAAAGCTACTTTAAATAGCTTCTTTATTTTCAAAGTATACTTTGTACCAAATTAAGAATATATATATATTATATATTTTTCTACCATTATTAGTCTTTCCTTGATAATGATCTTCAAGTAATTTATTAATAACCTGTTTATCAAAGAATTTAGAGACATATTCTTCATTAAATGACTCTTTAACTAATTTGTAATATTTTTCTTCTCTAATCCATTTAGAAAATGGTACAGGGAATCCTAATTTTCTTCGTTTTGACCAATCTTCTGGCATTACTTCGTCAGCTACACTTCTAAATATTTCTTTGGTTTTCTTTTTTCTAATTAAATATTTAGTAGGTATTTTTCTAGCTACTTCCCAGACTTCTTTATCTAAGAATGGAACTCTTAGTTCAATGGAATTAGCCATTGTCATTTTATCGGCTTTTAATAATATATCTTGTGGTAACCAAAAGAACATATCAATATACATTTTCTTTAAAACATCATTTTCATGTTTCACTTTTTCATAATATGGTCTTAAGACATCAGTAGTAGTCATATTATCTTTTAAATGATCAGCTAATATTTCGTTAGCTTCATCTTCATTCATAACATAAGCATGACCTATATATCTTTCACAGAATGGTCTACTATATTTGATAATCGTATTCTTGCCTGGAAAATGAGGTAATTTTTTGGCAATACTAGCCATAGGCTTTTTTATGAACGTAGGCATATTCATATATATTTTTACAGGTAGTGGTTCTAAATATTCATTATAGCCACCAAACATTTCATCTGATCCTTCACCTGACAGTACAACCTTTACTTGACGTCTTGCTAACTCTGATAAGAATAGTAGTGGGACAGTCGATAAATTAGCATGTGGTTCATCTGTATAGTATTCTACTTTGGGTAATGACTTAAAGAAATCTTCTTTAGAAATATATCTACTATAGTTTTTTACATGCATCAAATCAGAGAAATCTTTAGCCATCTTAGTTTCATCAAAGCCTGATTCGTCAAAGCCTACTGAAAATGTTTTATCTGGTTTAGCAACACTGACAACATATGATGAATCAACGCCACCAGACAAGTATGAACCGACTTCAACATCAGAAGTTATTTGATGATATTTAATAGAATTTGCTAAGATTGCTTTGATATCTTTTTTATATTCATCGTATGGCTTGTTTTGCTTATCATAGATAATATCAAAATATTGTTTAACTTCTAAAGTACCATCTTTATATTTAAAATAATGTCCTGGTTTTAATTTGAAGACATTCTTAAAGAATGTTTCTTCGAAAACAGAGTATTGAAAGATTAAATACATTTTTAAAGCTTTATCATTTACTTCTTTTTTAAAATCTGGATTGGGTAACATTCCTTTTATTTCAGAAGCAAATATAAAATTATGATCTTTTTTATAGTAATAAAATGGTTTAATACCAAAATGATCACGGCAACCTACTAATTCGTGAGTTTTAATATCATAGATAACAAATGCAAACATTCCACGTAGTTTTATAAATAACCTTTCACCGTACTCTTCATATCCATGTAAGATAGCTTCAGTGTCGGTATTAGTTTTAAATGTATGTCCTTTGTTAATTAATTCTTCACGTAATTCTTTATAGTTATAGATTTCACCATTGAATACTATTACTTTAGATTTATCTTCATTATATATTGGTTGATCTCCACCTTTTAAATCGATAATAGATAATCTTCTGAAACCCAGAGCAATATTATCATCATAATAATATCCATCACTATCTGGTCCTCTATGAATAATGGCATCAGCCATTTTTTTAACTATTTCTTTTTTATTTTCTTTTTTTTGTTTACTTACAAATCCAACAAATCCACACATTATGACACCTTCCAATAACTATTTTTATATTCTTTATAATACCTGAAATGTTTTTTTATTAAGTATAGTTTTCTTTTAAAATTATGATCAGCTTTATAATTGATAGGATTTACTCTTTCTTTCCATAGTTTTTTAACTTCTTTTTTATAGTCTTCATTCATAATATATTTCATAGCTACACGTTTAGGAACAAAAGATAATAAAACTTTTTTATCTAAAAATTGATATTCCATTTTTTTATTAAAGATTAAATCATCTACCAATACTTTAGTTAGATTATATCCTAAAGGAGTTAGATAATAGCTACATCTTCCTTGTCTAGCATTGATTTCTAATACTTTAAATTTATTATCACGATAATCATATTTTAAATCGAATTCAGCAAATCCTTCATATTTAATATCCTCTAAGAAAGTTTTCATTTCTTTTTCAATTTCTTTAATGTTACCAAATGGTACATATCCATTGATTAGGACTGCAGCGTTACCTACCATGTTTTTGCTATGTTCTTGTAAACCTATTTCAGCTAGTGTTAATAGTTTTACTTTGTGATGTTTATCAACATAGGCTACAGCATCAAATAGATAGCTATCGTCACCAGGTATAAAATCTTGAATGATTAAGATATCGGTATACCCACCATTTATTATTTTTTTGATTGTTTCATTTAATTCTTTTTCTGTTTCTATTTTATATATTTTATTTTTTCCTTCAAAAGATAAATGATTATACATAATGACATTACTTGGTTTTAAAATAACGGGGTATGTCATTTTATGATGGAATTCTTTTTCTTTTTGACAATTAAAGTAATATGTTTCTGGTAAACTTAAGCATGATTTATGATATGTCTTATAAAACTTTTCTTTCATTATTAATGATTCGATAATATCGATATCTGGATAATTAAAGACAAAGTTATCTTTGATTAATTTAGTTTTATTTCTTGAGATAAATTCGGCATAACTTTCGTTAGAACTTATTAAGAGAGTCTTTTTATTACCGTGAGTTTCTTTATATTTATAGATGGCTTTTAAAAAGCCTGATTCAGTCCATATAGAGTCATCATATATAATATTAAGAATACTTGAAAAGGCAGTATATGGAAGAGGAGATTTAGCTAAGACATCTGCTTTTTTATGATAAGCTTCATGAAAACATCTAGCCATATAGTAAGCATTGGCATCACTTCCAATAATTAATATGTTATATTCCATGTTTCACCTCTAATAATTTATTTCTGTTTCATCATCATATACTCTTGGTACTCTATTAGTTACTCCAGTTAAGATATGATAAGCATTAGTAGCGGTATTATTAGCTACTTCTTTAATAGTTATATTGTTACCAAATATTTCAACTTTATCATGAACTTTGATGTTATCATCTACTTTTACCATAATCATATCCATGCATATTTCACCGATGATTGGATATTTTTTATTGTTTATTGATACACATTTCATACCTTCTTTGATACCATCGTAGTAGCCTATTGGCAAAGTAGCAACGTATGTGTCTTCAGAAGCAATATATTTTGCTCCATAGCCAACAAATGATCCTTTTGGTACTTTTCTTACACTCATTACTTCAGTATATAATGAAAATGCTGTTTTTAATTTTAGGTCATTTGTCAAGATAGCGTTACTTATATGTAATTTTTTCAATCTAAGATTTCTTCTTATTTTTCTTAGTCCTGTTGGAGTAGGAATACTATTAGAAAATCCATACATACATATACCTAGACGAATTCCGTTAACAAATGGTAATTTAGGATGATTTACTAATGTCATTGATCTACCTATATGAATTATAGGTATCTTATTTAAATCAATATCTTTAGTTAGTTCTTTAAATTTAGATATTTGCATATCATAATAGATATCATTAATACCACTTGTTGCTAAGTGAGTGTATATTCCTTCAAGAATAATATTTTTATTTTCATTAGCTAGATTTAGGCATGTTTTAATATCTTCACTATTTGACAATCCGATTCTATTCATACCTGTATCTAATTTAAGATGAACATTTAATCTATTGGTTATTTTTTTTGATAATAATTCTTTCATATAATCAATAGATTCAATTGTAATAGTTACATTATTTTTTAGTATTTCAGCTATGTATGATAAATCTATCGGTTCTAGACATAGAATTGGGATATCGTGATTATATTTTCTTACTTGTATTGCTTCTTCTAGACTAGAGACAGCTAAATAGTTAACGCCTCCTTTAATTAAAGCATTAACTACATACATACCATGGCCATAGGCATTACCTTTAACAACACCAAAATAATATTTATAATCATTATACTTAGATATGATTTCTTTTATATTATCTGTTAGAATATGATTATCAATTTTGGCATATGTTTTTCTATACATTATATCACCTCATAATTAAGCTTATTTTATATGCTTTTTATGATTAAATTTTATCATATTATTGGTTATTAATCAACTATATATAAAAATGATTTTTAGTATCTTTTTTAGACTTAGGGCATATATTTAATTGATAAAGAAAGGAATGATAAAACATTGGAAACACTTAAAGTAGGAACTAAATCTAATCCTAATTCTGTGGCAGGGGCACTAGCTAATGTTTTCAGAGAAAAAGATAGTGTAGAAATCCAAGCAATTGGGGCAGGAGCATTGAATCAGGCTATTAAGGCAATTGCTATTGCTAGAGGATTTGTGGCACCGGCAGGTAAAAATTTAATCTGTATCCCTGCTTTTACTGATATTATTTTAGACGGAGATGAGCGAACAGCAATAAAACTAATTGTAGAGGCTAGATAATGGTCTCTTTTTAGTTTGTAAAAAGGTATATGAAAAGGAGTATACCTCTACTCCTAATTTCTTTTAATATATGAATATAATGTAGCTACCTCTTTATTGGATAGTTTACGATATTCTCCAGGTTTTAAGTTAGTTAAGTCTAAATTAGCATAAGTTTCTCTTTTTAGTTTTATAACATCGTGATTTATGGCTTCAAACATTTTCTTTACTTGATGATTTCTACCTTCATGAATAATTAATTCTACGGTTGATTTATCTGTTTTCTTATCATACTTTTTTAATTTAACTTTAGCACTTGAGGTTTTTTTACCATCGATGGTAATACCTGATCGTAATTGTTTTATTTCATAACCAGTAACTAAACCAGATACTTTAGCAATATACTTTTTTTCAATATTACTAGATGGGTGCATTAGTTTATTAGCTAAGTAACCATCATTAGTTAACAGAATAGCACCAGTAGTGTCATAGTCAAGTCTACCTATAGGATATATCCTTTCAGTTGTAGGAATTAGATCGATAACTGTTTTTCTGTTGTGTTCATCGCTAGTAGAAGAAATTACTTCACGTGGTTTATTTAAAAGATAGTATTCATAGTTTTTATTATTATCTAAAAGAATACCTTCTACTTCGATTGAATCACTATTTTTAACTTTAGTTCCTAGTTCAGTAACGATATTGCCATTTACTCTTACTTTACCTTGAATTATTAATTCTTCAGCTTTTCTTCTAGATGCATATCCTAAATTGGCTATTACTTTCTGTAATCTTTCCATAGTATCACCTGAAATGATTATATAATAAATTTTTAATTTTAACAATGATTTAAAAAAATCTAGAAAAAATTAAGGTAAAAATATTGATTTTTTTTACATAATGTAATATTCTAATATTTAAGAAGGTCGAAATGATGGGAAGTAAAGTTGTTGAAAAAATCTTTTATTATGGTGGGATGATTGGTTGTATTAGCAGCTTATTTTCTATTTTATTTGTTATTATTTAAAGAAGCGGATTATTGTTCTCTTCTTTTTATTATGTGCCTTCAGAAGAAAGGAGTTTGTTTATGCAAACAAAGAAAATGATTTATGATGTTGATGAGATGCCACCTGTAGGAAAATCTTTGGTATTAGCATTTCAACATCTATTTGCAATGTTTGGAGCAACTATATTAGTTCCAATACTTGTAAATGCAGCAGCTGGTGAAACTGTTTTAACAATACCTGTAGCACTTGTAACATCAGGTATCGGTACACTTATTTATTTAGTATGTACTAAGAAAAAATCACCTGTATATCTTGGTAGTTCATTTGCTTTCATTACACCGATTGCAGCAGCATACCTAAAAGGAGGTGTTGCTGGGGCAATGACAGGAATAATGGTAGTTGGTCTTATTTATGTAATTATCGCTATCATTATTAAATTTGCTGGAAAAGATTGGTTAGAAAAACTACTTCCACCAGTGGTTATCGGACCAATGATTATGATTATTGGATTGGGGTTAGCACCTTCAGCAATATCACAAATTGGATTATCTTCTCCTGAAGATATAAACATTAAAGTATTAGCTGTAGCACTTGTGGCTTTCTTAGTTACTGCAATTGTTATGACTAGAGGAAAGGGATTTATTAAGGTTATTCCATTTTTGATTGGAATCGTTGCTGGATATATTTTAGCAGTTATTCTTGGACTAGTTGATTTTTCAGCAGTAGGATATGCTAAATTCTTTAGTGCTCCAAAATTTATTTTACCTTTTGTAAATTATAAATTAGATTTTACAGCTCTAATTACGATTGCGCCAGTAGCACTAGTTACACTATGTGAACATATTGGTGATCATACTTCATTAGGAAATATCATTGGTAGAGATTTAATTAAGGATCCAGGATTAGATAGAACATTACTTGGTGATGGTATTGCAACATTTGTTGCTGGTATGTTAGGTGGTCCTGCAAATACAACATATGGAGAAAATACTTCAGTTGTCGGTATGACTAGAGTAGCTTCAGTTAAGGTTGTTGGCCTTGCAGCAATATTTGCTATTATCATTGGTTTCTTAGGAAAGTTTACAGCTTTAATCTCTACAATTCCAAATGCTGTTTTGGGTGGAGTATCTTTATTACTTTATGGTTTTATTGCAGTAAATGGACTTAAGGTATTAATAAAGAATAAGGTTAATTTTGAAAATGAAAAGAATATTGTTATTGCTTCATCTATGTTAGTTCTTGGTCTTGGTGGAGCAGCAATATCAATTGTCAGCGGTGATATGTCAGTTACAATATCAGGAATGAGTTTGGCATCTATCGTTGGTATAATATTAAATTTAATTTTAAAAGATAATAAAACTTCAGAGGAATAATTATGAAAAATGTATATGAATTAAATCATCCATTAATTACTCATAAATTAGCTATATTGAGAGATAAAAATACTGGTACTAAAGAATTTCGTGAATTAATTGAAGAGATATCAATGTTTTTATGTTATCATGCAATGGATGATGCAAAATTAGAAAAAAAGGAAATAGAAACTCCAATTAAGACACTAAAGACTGGTGTTTTAAATGAAGATAATTATGCGTTTGTACCTATCTTAAGAGCCGGTATGGGAATGTTAGACGGGGTTATTAGAGTTATTCCAAATGCCAAAATTGGACATGTAGGAATGTATCGCGATGAAGAAACATTTATGCCTGTCAATTATTTCTTTAAGGTTCCTAAGGACGTTAATAAAAGAGAGGTTATTATATTAGATCCAATGCTTGCTACGGGTAATTCAGCAATAGATGCAATTGAGCTTCTTTTAGGTAAAGGCGTTAAGAAGATTAAATTCTTATGTATTATTGCTGCTCCCGAGGGACTTGAGGCAGTAACAAAGAAATATCCGAATGTTAAAATATATTGTGCTTGTATCGATAAATGTTTAAATAGTAATAAATATATCGTACCTGGACTTGGAGATGCTGGGGATAGGATATTTGGTACAAAATAAAATAGAAATCCATAGCTGGATTTCTTTTTATTTGATATAATTATTTTGGGTGATATGATGAAGGCATTAATAACTGGTGCTAGTTCAGGAATTGGAAAAGAAATGGCTATATATTTATCAGAACTTGGTTATGATTTAATTTTAATAGCTAGAAATAGTGATCGATTAATGGAGATCAAAAAGGAATTAAAAACAGATGTTAAAATTTGTAAATATGATTTATCTTTATTAGACAATGTTTACAAATTATGTAAGGATGTCAAAAATGAACATATCGATATAGTTGTCAATAATGCGGGATTTGGGTTATTTGGGGATTATAACAATAGCGATACAGATATTGAAATGAATATGATTGATTTAAATGTTAAATGTTTACATGTCCTTACTAAGTATTTTATTAAGGATAAGAATGTCAAATATATTTTGAATGTAGGAAGTTCTGCTGGGCTTATGAGAGGTGGTCCACTGATGAGTACTTACTATGCAACCAAGAGTTATGTTGTCAATTTTACCTTAGCTCTATATGAGGAACTTAGGAGGAATAAAAGTGATAAAGTAATATCGGTTTTATGTCCTGGTCCTGTCGATACGAATTTCAATAACAGAGCGCACGTAGAGTTTAATTTAAATTCATTAGATGCTAGATATGTGGCTAGATATGCAATTGATAAATTGTTTAAGAAAAAATTAATAATTATTCCTGGATTAGGGGTTAAGATGGGTATCTTTGCTACGAGAATACTACCAATTAGGACATTACTTAAAATAACTTATAAAATACAGGAAAGAAAAAAAACACCATAAGGTGTTTTATTTTTTATAGTACTACCACTAATAATGTTACTAGGGCAATAAGGATAAGTAGAGATAAGATAAATCTCCAGATATACTTTAACCAAGTTGTATATGGTACTTCTAAATATGTTAAGAAGATGATTAGGATTAAACTTGTTGGAGCAACAATCATGCCTAAACCATATATGCCTTGTAACAAAATAGCTACTGAATCATATATAGATTCATCAGTAATTAGATTGATTATTGGTGAGAAAGCACCAGCTAATATCCAAGTACTATCTACATGAACAATGCATCCAAGGAATGCTAATAATGATGATACACCATAATTAAATTTTCCATATTTAGATATGATTAATTCAAGGAATCCATTATTATAAGCACATACCAATACAGTATAAGCTATAGTAATCAAAGCAGCGATTGGTAATACTTTTTTGCATCCTTCTACATAACTATCAATAGCTTCATCTAATTTTGTACGACTAAGTAGACAAACGATTAAGCTAATAAATAATAGCCAAATTGAAATATATACATATATAGCCATTGGATTTCCACTATTTGTCCATTCACCAAGTGCTGGTAATGAAGCAGAAATAATGTTTGGAATAATGGCAAAATCTTTAATAGATAGTCCAGTTAACCAAGTGTGGAATTCGCTGAATACAGTAATTCCAAATAGACTTTTCCATGGTATTAATCCCAATACCATAATGATAAATGTCAAAGTAAAGACAACTATCAATGGCCATGTTTTAATATCTTTATAGCTTCCTTTTACTTCTGTAATTAGTAATTCTGAACTATCATTTAATTCATATTTTACTTTTTTGTTTTCTACATCTTTTATGTGTTTTTCAACAAAATAAACTAATAAGGCAATGCCTGCGAAAAGTAATAATAATTTAGGAAATACATTGGCAAATTTTACTTCTAGGCCAACGAATTCTTCATAAGTGTTAATACCATAGGTATTAGGATTAGTGAAAGTTACAAATACGCCGCCAATGTAACCTACGATTATACTGGCAAATGTAGCAGTTAATGCTACCAACTTATCGTAACCTAATAACAAGATAATTGCTACTACAAAAGGAATAAAGACGAATAATGGAATTGTCATACCTGTTAATGATGTAATTACGGCAAACAATAACATTACAATATAGATAAATCTTCTTCCTAGTGGTTTTACTCTAGTTACAATATTATCTAATAATTTTTTGTATGAATCAGTTTTATTTAGAATAGCATAGAAGCCACCAACAGATAATACAAATAGGATAATATAACTAAAGTTTTGTAATACGATACTGTAATAGTTTAGTGGTATATCAGCTAAACCAATACGTTCAATTGTTCCTTGTCTTCCTTGTAGAATATAACTAGTTATTAAAAGTAATACTAGCAATATTCCCATAATTTTTAGTAATCCGTGTTTTTTCATATTTTCTCCTCCCATTGTAGTATCACATAGTCATTCTTTTTAACTTTTTGTATTATTACTTTTTCTTCATTGTTGGGAACAATATTACATCCCTTATTGAATCTGTTTCTGTGAATAACATACACATTCTGTCTATTCCATAGCCAATTCCACCAGCTGGTGGCATACCATATTCTAGGGCTTCAATAAAGTCCATATCAATATCATTGGCTTCATCATTTCCTAATTCTCTTTCCTTTAATTGTTCTTCGAATCTTTCTAATTGATCGATTGGATCATTTAATTCGGTATAAGCATTACTAAATTCTTTACCACCAATAAATAATTCAAAGCGATCAACGAATCTAGGATCATCTGGATTTTTCTTTGTCAATGGAGATATTTCCACTGGATGACCATATAAGAATGTTGGTTGAATCAATGTTTCTTCAACATACTTTTCAAAGAATAAATTAATTATATGACCAATACTTTCTTGGTGTTTTTCAACCTCGATATGATGTTCATTAGCAAGTTTTAGTGCTTCTTCAACAGTTTTTACTTCTAAGAAATCGATACCTGTTTTTTCTTTGATACTATCAGTCATACTTATTCTTTTAAATGGTTTACTTAAATCTATTTCATAGCCTAACCAATTAAATGTATATCTATCAAATACTTCTTTAGCAATTGTTTTAAATAAATCTTCAGTTAGTTCCATCATACCAGATAAATCTGAATAAGCTAAATATGCTTCCATCATTGTAAATTCTGGATTATGTTTTGGATCCATACCTTCATTTCTGAATACACGTCCAATTTCATAAACGGCTTCCATACCACCAACAAGTAATCTTTTTAGTGGTAATTCTAGAGCTATTCTTAAATACATATCTAGGTTTTGAGCATTATGATGAGTTTCAAATGGTCTAGCTGCAGCTCCAGTTAATAATGTTTGTAATACTGGTGTTTCTACTTCAGTAAAGCCACGACCATCCATAAATCTTTGAATTGAACGAATTATCTTTGGTCTAGTTACTGCTACTTTTCTAGCTTCTTCGTTCATAATTAAGTCGACATAACGACGACGATAACGTTCTTCGATATCAGTTAAGCCATGGAATTTTTCTGGAAGTGGTTTTAATGCTTTAACTAGATGGGTGTATTCCATACATTTTATGGTAACTTCTCCAGTTCTAGTTTTCATTACTCTACCACTAACGCCAACAATATCTCCTAAATCAGCTGTTTTAAATAGATTATAGACATCTTCACCAACATCATTGATAGATATGTATATTTGCATATTGCCAGTTTTATCTTGGATGGTAAAGAATGAAGCTTTACCCATCTTTCTTATAAACATTATTCTACCAGCAATAGTATATTCATCAGTGATGTTTTCAAATTCATCATGAGGAATATCTTGATATTTCTCCTTTATTTCAATATTAAAGGCGGTTCTATCAAAACGATGTCCAAAAGGATCAATATTTAATTCTTTTAATTTGTCAGCTTTTTCTCTTCTAGCCAATTCTTGATCTGTAAATTCACGCATTTTACTACCTCGCTTCTTTTATAACTTTGGTATTAGCTATCATATCATGTAATCCTCTACCATCTTTACGATATAAGACAAATATAATACTAATGAATGTTAATATAGATTCAATTTCAACTGCTGTTAAATATATATTTGTATAAGTGTTTTTATTTACATTAATAAGGGCAACAGATACGATGCTAGATACGATACTTAATATAACCATCGATCTTAATAATCCTTTTGGAATATTCGTTGGTTTACTAGTTTCACTATCGACAACTCTAATACTTAGTATTCTTTTACCTAGAGTTTGTCCTTTATTCATATATTGAAATATAACAAAATAAGCAAACATAATAACTGCATTTACAGTATTTTCAATAACATTTCTTTTATTATTTTTATATAGTAATTCTTTATATTCGTTTAGATATTCATTAGAGGTTATTTCTCCAGATATCATTTTGTCTACTAATTCACTCATTTCCTTTTCAGTTGTTTGATTATTAGTTGGAAGTGCATAACAGATAATTGAGATAATTACACTGACAATTAAAAAATCGATTATGTATGCTGCTAGTCTACTTCCAAAAGATGCTTTCATAAGATCACGTTCCCTTCTTTCTTAAATATACATTTTAATTATATAATTTTTTTAGGTAATTATCAAGTATTTCAACTATTTCTTGCTTATTTTTTGCCTTAAATATAAGATTTTTTATCTCTTTATGATAAGGCATTCCTTTAATATACCATGCAATATGACTACGCATTTCTAGGACGGCTACTTTTTCATTTTTGATTTTTAATAAATAATCTAAATGATGATAACACATCTTGATTCTTTCTTCATAAGTTGGTTGGGGGATTATTTCACCGGTCCTTAGATATGTATCTATCTCTTTAATTAACCATGGATTACCTAATACACCGCGACCAATCATAATAGCGTCACAACCAGTATATTCAAGCATGTATTTAGCAGAGGCAATATCTTTAATATCACCATTACCAATTACGGGAATTGAAACAGCTTCTTTTACTTGTTTTATAATATTCAAATCAGCTTTACCGCTATATAATTCACTTCTAGTTCTTGGATGAACAGTTATAGCACTGGCTCCAGCTTTTTCGATTATCTTAGCTACTTCCACGGCATTTATGGAATTTTTATCCCAACCACTACGTATTTTTACGGTAACTGGTACATCAACAGCTTTGACTACTGAAGATACGATTTCATATATTAATTCAGGATTCTTAAGTAGAGCTGATCCAGCTTGACTTCTAACGGCAACTTTTGGTACCGGGCAACCCATATTAATATCAATTATATCAGGATGCATAATATCATTTACCATTTTAGCTGCTTCGGTAAACGTTTCTTTATCTGAGCCAAAAATCTGTTGAGATATTGGTCTTTCTAATTCTTCAAAATATAGCATATCTTTAGTTTTTTTACTATTATAGACCATTCCTTTATCAGAAACCATTTCGGCGCATACTAAAGCAGCTCCCATTTCCTTACAAATTTTTCGGTATGCATTATTGCAAATACCGGCCATAGGAGCTAAAATTACTTTTCCATCTAGTAAGACATTACCTATTTTCCAATTCATATAGTTCACCTTTTATTTATGATATGATTCATTATTTAGTATCTTAAAACTACGATATATTTGTTCCAATAGTATCATTCTAAACAATCCGTGTGGATATGTCATTTTGGAAAATGACAAATTATAATTACACATCTTTTTAATATCTTCTCTAATACCGTTTGATCCACCAATAATAAATGTAATAACAGGATTAGTAATAAATATCTTATCTATTTTTTCGGCTAATTCTACGGAAGATAATTCATTACCTTCGATAGCATTAGCTATTAGATAGTCTTTACTATCTATATGTTTTAGAATTTCATTTCCTTCTGTTTCAATATCACTATCTGGTAATTCAATAATATTTATCTTATGATATTTACTAATACGTTTTAGATAATCATCGATACCTTCTTTTAAATATTTTTCTTTTAGTTTTCCAATACATATAATTTTAATCATATTTTTCCCTCTTTAATAATTTTAACATAAATAAAGAAAAAAAGTAATTAAATTACTTTTTAGCTTATTATCTTAATAAATTTTTCTAAGATTTCAGTATTATCAACCTTATCATTTAAAGGTGGAATACTGAAGTCTACTTTAGCATGAGATTCAAATTCAAAGTCATTGATATCTTTTTCTTTAAGTAAGCTCTTGTTTAAAACAAGTTTTTTGCCATATAGATTATCAAAAATATCTTTATTTACTAACATCATTTTATTTAATTTAATGGTGCTAGGTTCCATTAAATAGATAATATCATCACAAATGTCACCAGTAGCATTATTTAAATCAACTAAAATGGTAGTAGCAGTACCAAATCTATTGATGGCTGCTTCTAAATTAACTTCATTTACCGAATACATATCTTTTTCATTAAAGAAACCAAAATCATTCTTATTTACTTCTAATGCGATTGTATAATCTTTTTGGCTCATTACCTTCTTTAACATATAGATTAAAGTGGTAGCACCAGCACCAGATGTAGCATTTTTAAATCCTATTACTCTCGCTGTTCTAATCATTGGTTCAGATTTAATTTTTGGTCCTTTACCACCAGATGATTCTTCACCATCATTAGACATACTGCTGCCTAATTGATGGATATGAGCAACATCTTTATATGTATTTGGATGATTATATAAATACATTAATGAATCTTTATTGGTAGCAAAATTATATATTCCCATACTTATTAATTTTGATAAATAACTATTGTTATTCATAATATTATTATCGACAAGAATAATAACTTTATCCATTTCAAGATTCATAGATAATTTCTGCATATTAGAAATGTCTAGGTAGTTTTTTACTGCGGTGATATCTAAAAACATTCTGTTAAAAAAGAAGTTTGAGAACGTTCCAATAATATCATCTACAGTGAATTCACCATTTATAGATTTAATAACATCTACGTCTAATGAATTTAATAAATTTTGATTTTTATTTGATACGATTACATTCATTCTCTTCTCTCCTCTTTATTTATTTAATCTTTTTGTTACTTTAGCCTCACCAGCAATTTCCCATGCACCATCGGCTATTCCTCGTTCATTTTTTGTTTGTCCACCAAGGGCTAAAATCATATTTAGGGCTCCTAGATTCCAATCGGCATAAGTGTATACATTATATGTGATATATCTTTCAGTATTACTTTTGACAGTAATTACAACTCCGCCATAACAAATACCTTTAGTATTATATGATTCATCTTTAAGAATACTATCACCTTGTATACAATTACGATGATATCCGGAATTTTTTAATATTTTATCCAATTTGGATATTCCACTGCCGGAACCATTACTATAAAAATCACCAATTTTAAGAACTTCTTCTTGTTCAATTAAATCGATTATTTTATTCTTTACTCTGAAGGCTTTAGCATAGTTTAGTGATATTGCGGTAAAGCTTACATATATAAACATAAAAACTAATAATAATCTTATCATAAAGACGCCGCCAAAGGCATCACGCATAATATCACCTACATTCTTTTATTTATTGACCAACTATTGGCCTTGTTTGTCCAGAAATTTTCCATGTACCAAACGAAGTCTTGCCGCCTGAATTATTGCCGCTTAATGCCCCAATAACTCTTACAAAGTAAATATCCCATCCAAAACAAGTGGTTACGGTATGATAGGAACCTAATTTATTTCGTTCACTAGCTTCTGGTTTAGTAGTAACAATTACTATACCATTATTATCATAACAACTTGAGCGGTTAGGTAATGGTTCTACACTTTTACATGTACAATCTGACCTATAATTGATTTTTCCATCAGTCATTATTTCTTCTTCAAAATAATTACCCATAGCGTTATAGGCAGTAGCACTCATTGCTTCAATATCAGTTATCTCGTTATTTTCAAGGTATTCAATAACCATGTTTTTAACTTTGAATGCCTTGGCATAATTTAAGGCCATAGCCGTTAAAAATACATATACGATTATGAATACAATAAAAATTTTAATCATAAATGCTCCGCCAAAGGCATCTCTCATATTATCCTCCTAATTATTGACCTGGCGCATTTTGTCCAGTTTTTGATTCACCTTGATCCCATAAACCTGTTATTTTATTTTGAATATTTCCCCATTGAGTTGCAAGAATAGCACCAATTACTGCGATAGCTACCAATGTTACAACTGTCATTGAAACTTCACCTGTTGCTTCTTTCATCAATTTCACCTCCCTATCATTATGTGTTAATTATATCATATTTTTATATAAATTTCTATTTTTATTATTATCCAATCATTGAGAATGATGCGATTAACATTAGAATCAATGATACACCGCCAGTACAAACTAGCATAGTCATTGTTTGTCTTTCCATCGTATCAAGTCTTGCTCTATATTTTTGTTCTCTAGCTTTTAATTGAAGCGCAGATACGGTTTTTGAGAAAGATAGCATTTGCTCATGTTTTTTATCTTGTTCTCCTAAACTCAATCTGTATAATAATCTCATCATACGCATTGAATCTCTTACTGGATATTGATTAGCAAAATCCATATAAGGATCTACTGTCGAATCACCAGCTTCAATTTTAGATACTAATTCACGTAGTCCAGGTTTAAATACTTCTGGAGCATCTTCAATTGATCTAGCTAAAGCTACGGGTACTGTATAGTGCTGCACTAATACTTCCAAACTTTTTAAGTAATATGGTAGTAATGAATCAATAGTATTTAAATGTTTTTTATAAAAACTTCTTAAATCAAAGTATTGTGACTTAAATACTAGATATCCAACTACAGCTGCTACGACAATATAAATAGCTTTAAAGTTTGATAAGAATATAAATAGCATAACAACCATAGCTATTAAGCCATGAAATATTCTTTTTCTAAATACTTGACTAACATCATATACTCTTTCACCATATTTGGCTCTTAGTAAGAATTCATAATCTTTTTCTTGTAATAAACCAAATAAGCTTTTATTTTCACCGAAGAATCTTGATGTTGATATTACACCATTATAGATTAATAAGAACATGATGATAGCGCCAACTACTAATATCTCTAAATACATTATTCCGCCCCCACATTCTCATTATAGTATTTCTCACCTTTTAATAAGAAATAACTATTTATTATAACAACTGCATGAACTAGTATTCTCATGAGTGTATTATCCAACATTTCGATATAACTATCGACGCCTAATATTAATTGAATTAGCATAATCAAAGAATATAGTGAGATACCAAACATTAAGAATTGACGATGGAATTGTTTTCTATCTGATCTATCTCGATATACTCCTTCGACTAGGATATCAATATCATTTAACATATTGTCAAATGTTTCTTCTGTGTTTTTAGCACCTTCTTTTGTTACTTGTAAGAATAATTGATGCATATTTTTTACCATATAATATGGATATTTGGAATTCATATAATTTATTGAATCGCTGACATCTCCTTTTTCATAGGATAAGGCAATCATTGTTTTAACATCTGATAATACAGGTTCTTCTAGAACTCCTGATTCAACAACGCCTTCAAGTGATTTAATAAATGATTGAGTAGTATTAAATTCCATGATTGTATTAGTTGTATATACTTGAATTTGTTCAAAGATAAATTCACTATATTGTCTTTTACAACGCAAATACGTAATGTAAGGAATTATAGATACAGCAACGATAACATATAAAATTACGATAATTAAATTATAGAAATAGAAATATCCAACTACAGCTGCTCCAGCAGCAAATAATGCTACTTGGATAGTATATTGTCTTGGAGTATATTCTAATCCTAATTCTTTAATCTTTTCACGCATTACTTTATATGAATATGGAGCATATTGATCATATGCAATTGTTGCTTGTTCTTTAACAAATTTATATACACCTTCACCAGATGAATTACGATATGTTATTACAAACACTAGAATAATACCAATTAATATAAATTCCATTGTATCACCTACTTTCTATTTATTGTCCTGGATAATTAACATTGTTTACCACTGGTGGTCTTACAATATTTGGTCCAGCATTATTTACTTGTTGATAGTTATTAGCAACGTTCTGTTGTGGTATTCCAATACCACCAACATTATTGTTTACTGGTACTCCCTGATTAGGGATAGTATTAATATTATTGACAATTCGATTACCAATTGGTTGTGGTACTGCAGGTTCAACGGGCTTTGGAGCCACGTTGCTAGCAGTCGAATTATCGACAACATAATCTTCTTTTTTATCGTCAGGTGATTTAAATTCTTCTTTAACTAAGATATCTGGTTGCATCATCAAACCCTGACTTTCTAGATAACTTATTAAATATTTAGTTGGGTTATGAATTGTTACTCTGCCATCTGGAGTCTTTTTATATAAAGTATTTGATTTGGGCTCGTTATCTTCAGTAACATAAAACTCAACTACTTCAGAAATCTCACGATGGAATTTTTGTCTTTCTGGACTATAATAGCCTTTAATATGAACACCTAATTGAACGTATCTATGAATACTTCTTAGGAATTGTTCAAGATCAATGTTACTTTCAAGTAGGCTATATAATCTGTTTGGAATTGATGCTGCTTTGTCAGCATGAATTGTAGATAAGATATTGTGTCCAGAAGAGATAGAGTTTCTAACAGCCATAACGGCTTCAGCGCTTCTGACTTCGGATAGTAGTATCCATCTTGGATTCTGTCTCATACAGGTTACCAATACATCAGAATAGCTGGCAATGTTATTTGTCTTCATAGCAACTATATCTCTAGTTGGAAATATTTTATCTAGGTGTAATTCCAAAGTATCTTCAATCGTGATTAATTTTTCATTTTCTTTGGTATGAGCTGCAAGATACTTGATGAACTCGGTTTTACCTGAACCTGTTTCACCACTAACTAGTATATTGCAGTGTCCTTCAACGCATTTTAACAAGAAATCGTGAATATCTAATCTAATATAATCATCTGCTATTATTTGCTCTTTTTTAAGTCTTATTTTAGCAGGTGTCTTACGTACCAACAAAGCAATGCCATTTCTAGCAATAGAGTCATGGACAAAGTTAAGTCTTAGTTCAGCACTCTCAGCATCCAAGAATGGGTTAGCCATATTGAATGATTTACCCATGGTATTAGCACATTGGAACGCAATTTTTTCTACTAAAGCATTATCGATGCCAGTATTTTCTACTCGATATACGCCTTTAGACAATGTTTTTATCCATACCTGTCCACCATTACTATATGATATATCGGTAACATCATCATTATCTAAAAATTGTTTTAATGGTCCAAAATCGACCTGTTGAAACTGTGCATCCATAATTTGCCTCCTTTTATTCTATTTTATTAATTATTGGTTTTTCTTTAAAGCTTGTTGATCCATTTCATTTATCAATGCATTATATAGATCTCTTTGATTATCAATTTGTTCTAATTTATCTACAACAAATCTATATAGATAATTACTTGTTACTTCAGTAGCTGTTGGATCATCGGCATCAAATTTCTCAGTATTAGGAACTAATACTACTTCTATTTCGTATTCTTCATCTGTTTCAGCAACATAATTTAAAGCTGAGAATAATAAGTATTTAGCTTCTGGTAGTGAGAAATATACATACGCAGGTGTTCTTTCTTCTTCAGTGTTTTCAAATACATTTTTACCATTTGAATCTTTAACACCTAATACTTCAACATTCTCATAGAATTCACCATATACAAGTTTTCCACCATCGTTGATTAACTTAACATATACATCTACTTTATTACTTGGCATTATTGAATTACCATAAGTAGTAGTAGTATCAACTGGAAAACTTACAACTCTTTCTCCTTCATTTACGTTGTATAGTACAGCATCTGGTAAATTTGATTCTTCAACAAGTAAGTCACGATAGAACAAACTACCAGCAGCAATCATTGTATTATAATTACTATATTTTCCAACTATATCATTATAGTTTCTATAGTAATCACCTAATATAAATGATTCAGGAACTTGTGTTCTTTGTACCATATCCTCCGTAATTAATGTTTTTGGTTGAATTGTATCTTTAGCATAGTATACAGTTACTAATGCTGTTTTTTGGTTAATTCTCATTGTATATCCAGCATATAAAATTATTAGACATACTAGAACTCCCAATATTGTCACTGTGTTTTTATTTTTTAGAAATTTGTTTAAACCTTTCATATTTTTCCTTCCTTTCTTTCTATTTATAACCATCTAATATGGCTGATAGTTCATTGACAATTCCCGTCTGGGTTGCATCAACACTGCTATTATATGTATAAATATTATATCTCTTTGTTTCATCATAGATTGCTAAACTTACTTTGGCAGGATATTCACTAATTTGGAAAAAGTGAATACTGTAATTGCCTTGACCAAATGTAGAGCTTTCAGCAAATCTTCTAGTAAAATTCTCAACGAATTTTTCTTGGCTTATCTTTATTTCCCCAGTAAGCCTATAGTATGCTACATCGACAGCTTCAATCATTGCTGCCTCGGTAGCATCTTTTAAATTGTAGTAATCTTGTTCATTACTAACAGTTATTTCATTAAATAACATTATTATTATTATTCCAAATAGTCCCAAGATAATTAGGGCAACGGATGCGAATGACCACTTCATTATTTACATCCCTCCCAATTCTTGTTTGATGGACCACAACCAAGTTTATAAAATGAACTTTTAGTAACTTGGAAATTTCTACTTATAAATCCACCTATATATGTGCTTTCACCACTCAGTTTCATATTATCCCATTCAGTATATAAGTGAGTTTTATTATATGCTTTTATAGAAGATACACTTATATTGGTAGCAACATATGTTTCTTTTTTAAATGAATCTTTTAGGTTAGGATTTTTTCTACCTCCAATATCCCATTCTTTCCAATAGCTATTTACAGCCACTCCATTTGGAAATGGATTATTTATATCTATTGGTCTAACATAGAAACTATATCCATCTAGTGTTTTCTTCCCATTTACTGTTTTTTCTCCATAAAACTTTTGATTTGCTTTAAAGTTAACACTAATTGCAAATCGACATCCAGTCTTCTTTTTATAATCGCTTGATTTTGTCCCTTTGGTTTTATAATCACCTATGTAGCTTCCACTAGTAGGAATAATTATCGTATTATAGTCATTAGGATATTTTGCCATATAAGCACGACACATTTCTTGAGAAAATGTATTGTTTGACTCTGCTTGCATTATTATCGACACCATTTCATTTGATTTTGTAGACAAAGGGATAAAGTAATGCCAATACATTTTTCCATCTTTTGCTTGGCTGTCGTTAATTATTTTTATTTCATCTTTTCCATCGCATTCACTGTTGTAATATACTTTAGCTGTTTTGACATCGATGCACACTTTATTTACGCGATATTCAAATCTTCTAGTACAATTTCCAGAATATATACTACCTTGGTAATCATCTTTTGTTTTTACTGCATAAATATTTAATCTTTGATTTTTATCATCATCGTTAGATTTTTGAACACTTATGAAACTATCTGTTTCTTTTCTTAATAGTCCTATAGCTGCATTTTGAGTTTTGGATGCAGCGGTATCACGACATTCTGCTACTTGTCCTACCGATTTGTCATATGTTGTTACTTTTACGCCAGTATATTGTGCCCCTCCACTTCCTGTACTTGGACAAGTAAACTTTTCATTATAAGCCTTATCATATTCTGTTGAAAATGATGTACCGCTTATATAAACTCGACAGCACCCATCATCGGTACACACAGCTTGATGATGTTTACTGTACTTTTTACTATATCCACAAACTCTGGTCCAGCGCCCGTCTCTTTTATATTGGCAAGAATACTTTTTTCTTTTTTCAGAATATTCAAAACCACTTACTGACCAACTTACTGATTCATCCTCAGCCGCATTAATACCAATCCATGTACCTGATAGAAAACTCTTATTGGATAGCTGTGAAAGAGAATTCGGTATTAATGAATTTCCTTCCATATCATAGGCATCTATGCTTTGCGAAACATTATGAGAAATGCTTCTGTAGTATTTGCATGAATAACTATGTATGCCAACTGTTACATTTTGAGTAGTTTTTTTCTGATTGCCATTATTACCACCTGGTGAGTTACTACCATTTTGACCACTGCTACTTGTACCGCCACCCCAACCAGCTGCATATACACTAGCTGGTTTAATTTGATAGATTATTAGAAGTGTAATTACGGTTGCAATTAAAAATAGTTTTTTTCTCATTCTAATCGCCTACTCTTTCGTATAGAGCTTGCCGTTAAAATGATAGTAATTATTACCATTACAACAAATGCGCTAATAACAATTACTTGAAACAAATTGTTATTTATATATTCAATTATCTTATTTTCACTTTTTTGTTGATTATTATTGTTAGGTTCTGGCTCTTTTGTCTTTTTATATGTTTCAACTCTGGATATAAATTCTTCATATGATATATCTTGATCATAATCTGGCTGACACAATACAAATTCCTCTATACCATCGCATAGTTCATCCTTTGAAAACTGATTATAGTTTAAATCTAAAGTTTCTTTTTTTATTGAGACTTCACATGTATCAGTAGCTGCATAGACTTCTATTTCATAACTTCCTGGTTTGACATTCTTGCATACATATTTGCCATCTGCTTCATCGCACAATCTTTCTTCTTCTGCAGCATCAAAGTAATAATAATAGCTGTCAGGTTCAGATTCATAGAATGTTACTGTATAATCCTTGGTATCTTCATTAAATGTATATGTTATTTGATATTCATCTTCAATTTCTTTGAAGTAATCTATTTCTTCTTGTGTACATTCGGCATATACTTTAGGAAGTAATATGAAGATAGATATTACTAATGTTAATAATTTGTATTTTTTCATTATTACCTCCTTTTAGCCTATTTATCTACTATTAAGTATAACATAGATAAGTACAAAAAAAAAGCATTTTTAGACTTTTTCTAGAAAATACTTTTCAATACTATAAGTTAGATTAGATATTAGTTTATTTTGATATTCTTCATGGGTCAATCGATATCTATCATCAGGATTTGATAAAAATCCTAATTCGATTAAAATACCAGGTGAAGTAATATTACGATACATGTAGTATGAACCATTGTATTTGGGCTCTCTTACATTAGATGTCTTCTCTTTAATATATTTAGTTAACGATTCAGCTATGATTTTATTTTCTTTATTTTTATGGTTATAGAATATTTGGAGTCCTTTATATTTTGAATTTGATAAATAATTTAAATGGATTGATATATACATATCTGGTTTTGTTTTATTTATTAGATAAGCTCTATTTATCAAATCACTTCTTTTTCGATTAGTTTTTGATAGAGATAAATCTTTATCAGTTTCTCTGGTTAAATAAACAGTGGCACCTAGAGATAATAATTCTTGTGCTAATTTTTGAGATAATAGTAGATTAATATCTTTTTCATAGATTTTTTTATATAAAGTACCACTATCTATACCGCCATGGCCTGGATCAATATAGATTGTTTTTCCTATTAGGGTATAATTATTGATTATGGCATAGGTTTTAGATATAGAAATGACCATAAGAATGAAAAAAAATATCATTAGTAGTTTGTATTTATTCATATTAATATATACGCAATACTTATGATATTTATTATTAATTGTTATCTAAGATTTTTTTGTTGTAATTAGCAAGAGCAATGGATACTCCAGCTAACAATAATAGGAATATAAGTGGAGTAACTCCAGTTTGAGGGTTAACCATATCTTCTTCATTATTGTTTTGATTAGGACTAGTTGTAGGGTTAGTCGTTGGAGCTGTGGTTGGATTTGTTGTTGGTGAAGTAGTTGGATTAGTCGTTGGTTTAGTTGTTGGTGTTGGAGTATTTACGACATTATTTATGCTATTAATTTTAATAGTTGGTTCATTATATGTATCCATAACTAATTTGTTATGTAAGGTATCATATGTTATCTTTATACTAGCATCAACACTACTTCTATCAATATTAACATTAGTTGAATCAGTTTTAATTGTATAGTTAAAAGTACCTCTAATTTTATAAGTTATTTCATCAAATGTATATTTTCCATCAGCAATACTTTTAGTTCCTAAACTTTTTCCATCACTATCATATAATGTTGCTTTGTTGGTTATTTTTGATACATCTAAATCATCTGAAGTTACTTTTAAAGTCAATTTTTTTGTTAAACTATCCCATTTAGGATAATATACTGCATGAGCTCCACCAACATTATATAGAAAGAATGGAACACCATTACGGAAAGATACAGATTCCATTTCACCATAAACATTGGAACTAGGAACATAAAAGGTATTTTTTAGATTGGCTTTTTCATCAAAGATATATACCAGATTATCATTTCTAACCAATATACCTTCATATTCAGATTGATATTGAGTTACTTTTCCTGCTTCCCAAGCAACACGATAATAATGTCCATCATAATATCCAACATTTTGTCTAGTTAATTTAGTTGATATATTAAGTCTTATATTTAGATATTTAAAATTACTATCATAGAAATAGGCATTGTTTCCACAAGTTACAAGATAACGATCTTTTTTGGTATCATAGGCAATACCAGATGAACAATGATCTAAGGTAATTTCTCTTTCTTCTTTTAAAGTATCAACATTTAATACAGCTAATGTTTTAGCATCATTAGCTTGGGCACAATATATTTTATTAGTCTTAGGATTGTAAGTAAAGTCATTGCTGTGACCTAATTTTAAATTTTTGACTGTCTTTACTAGTTTATAAGTGCTACGATCATATACTTCAATTATGGCATTATCGTCGGTTGATAAATGAGCAATAATAAAATATTTGTCGGTTATAGTCATACCTTGAACAGCGTTATAGCCATTTATTTTTGGAACATCAAAAGCTTTTCTCAATTCTATTTTTTGCATTTTACTTTTAGATAACCCCGTGAAGCCACTACCATAATCAGCAGCATAAACGCTACCAATATTGATAAAGAAAATTGTTAGTAGTAGTAGCATATACTTCTTTGCTTTCATATGTGACACCTCTATTTTAATATTAACATAATATTGTTGATAAAGCAATTAAAGTTTTATTCAATTCTATCATCAATATAATCTTGTATATATTTTATATATGGATTAAATATATCTTTATGTTCTATTCGGTTATATAATTTTTCATAATATTTTTCTTTTTTTATTATTCCTAATATAATATTATAATATATATCGAATGCAAATGAAAAAACAGCAACAAGATTATCATTTAGGTTTTTACATTTGGTATATCTAACATTTATATTGTTATAGAATTCTTCTTTTATTTCGTTGCTAATACTACTACCATCTTCTCTAATAGCAAGTCGATAGTTTGGTTCAGTCAATGAATAGATGATATCTAGTTTATCTGTATCTCTAATCATTCTAGCAAACATGAGACTTCTTTGTGATAAATTATCTTCTATTTGATATTTATTATGATTTCTGATAGCAGCATAGACAACTTCATAATCTTTTGGAGATATATCAAAGTATTTTAAGGCATTTTCTTCTCGTAATATTTTTTCACCATAATCTCCATGATCAATATTTTTATCACTGAAGCTATGATATGTAGTAAATTGATAAAATCTTCCAATATCGTGTAATAGACCTATGCATTTAGCTAATTCAATATCAGCTTTAGGTAAGCTAAGATTTTTAGCCAACACGTTCATATTATTCATGACACGATAGCTATGAAGATATTTATATGATATTTCAAAAATACTTATATCGTATCTATTAACATATTCATCAAAGTAATTCATAGGTTCCTCCTCCAAATAAAAAGTCTATATACATAAGACATAGACTTTGTATTCGATTAGCTTATTTTTTTCTGAAGATAATTCTTTAATACAATTTGAATTTGTTCAAAGAATTTTTCTATTTTGCGATCTTCAAAATCTAGTGAAGAAATAATTTTATCAACATATCCTTTTTCTGAAATTAATACGTAGCTTGCCCTATAATTGATATTGAATAACCTTGACAAACAAATTAGAACATTATCAGCATTATTATCGGACATTTTGTTATTAACTTCTTTAAATTGTTTAAATTCATCATAAACAGATGCTGATGGATATGTATTTATACGATTATCTACGTATGGATAATTAATTATCATTCGAAGTTCTTCAAGACGATATACATCTTTCATAATATTACATATACATACAGTTTTTTCGTCAATATTTTTAGGTAATCCTTCTTTATTATGACAGAAAATACCTAATTTAATTAGATTGTCATATTTGGTATCTTCCGTTATTTTGCGGATTATTCCTTCATCAAATAATATATCGATAGAGCGCATAGCATTATCTTTTTCTTCATTATCTAAATAATTATGGTTATTATTTTCAAAACTACCAATATCATGGAATAATGCAATTAGTTCGATTATAACCATTTCTTCTTCATTGAAAATATCTAAATCAGCGGCAATATTTCTAGCCAAATCCATCGATTTTAGGGAATGGAAATACTTAGCTTTAGCCCAAGCATTATTCATATCTATCTTTTTAACATATTCTTCAAAATATTTTAATAATCTACTACTTTTCATAATATCCTCTTTCAATCTTTGTATAGTTATATCAATTATATAACAGAAGATTATATTTTTCAATGATTTATGGTGAAATATTATAAAAAAATATTGGTAACAATCTTGTCAAACATGGTAAGATTATGATAATATTTAAAAAAGATGTATTTTATTTTTGGTGGAGGTATATATATTATGGATTTAGGAACTAAAATTAAAAATATTAGATATAACAATAATCTTAGTCAAGAGGATATGGCTAAAATATTACAGATAAATAGGAATAATTTATCGAGGATAGAAACAAATAAATCCTTACCAACAACTGAGATTTTGACTAAATTAGCTGAAAATTTTAATATTAGTATCGATTCTTTATTAGGGATAAATTTAGATGGTAAAGATGGAAATGAAATGAAGATGAAAAAGATTAAAAAAGTTACACAATATTGTGAACATTTATCTAATTCTGAATTAGATTTTGTTATCAAGATGCTTTGTGTAATGTCTAATCATATGAAATATAACTAGCAGTGCTAGTTTTTTTGTGATAATAATTATTTCGTATGGTATAATTAATTATGGAGGAATATATTATGATATATGTTAGTGATATTCTTAAAATATGTGATGGAGAATTAATTAATGGAAATGAAAAATTAAAATGTAGTAATTTTGTAATAGATAGTAGATTAGTTAAAAAGGGAGATATATTCGTAGGAATTAAAGGGGATGTATTTAATGGTAATACTTTCTATAAAGATGCGATTAAGAATGGGGCTAGTCTATGTATATTAGATAGTGATACAAAAATAGATAAGAAAGATAAAAATATAGTTTTAGTTGATGATACGATTAAAGCTATTCAAAAATTAGCTAAATATAAAAGAAGTATCTATGATATACCAGTTATAGCGGTAACAGGTAGTGTTGGTAAAACTTCTGTTAAAGATATGATATATACAGTTGTCAGTAGTAAATATAAAACTTTAGCAACGGTTGGTAATATGAATAATCATATTGGAGTTCCTTTAACTATTCTTGGATTAGATGATCATGAAGTGCTTATTACTGAAATGGGAATGAATCATAAAGGAGAGTTACATGTATTATCTAATATTGCTAAACCAACAATTGGAGTTATTACTAATATTGGGACTGCTCATATAGGTAATTTAGGAAGTAGAGAAAATATATTAAAAGCAAAGATGGAAATAACTGATGGGATGAATAATGGAACACTTATTATCAATAATGATAATGATATGTTAAGAACTGTTAAATATAGTAATTTGATTACAATTGGAATAGATAATGATAGTGATTATATGGCTAAAAATATTAATGATATGGTATTTTCTGCTAATTTCTATATTGATAATAATTATATAAATATTCCAGTTGGTAGTAAAGCCTATATTTATAATGCTTTATTTGCATATGCAGTTGGTAAAAAATTAGGAATAGATGACGAAGATATAATTAAGGCATTAGAAAGTTTTAAACGCAGTCCACATAGATTAGAATTAATAGAGCATAAAAATTATACGATCATCGATGATACATATAATGCTAGTTTGGATTCGGTTAATAATTCGTTATCGATGTTAGGTAGAGTTAATACTAGAAAGGTATTTGTTTTTGCTGATATTTTAGAATTGGATGAATATGCAAAGGAAATACACGAAGAGATTGGTAGAAGTGTTATAGATAATAATATTGATGTTTTAATTACGATTGGAGAAAATAGTAAAGAGACACATAATATTGTATATGATAGTGGTATTAAAGCATATCATTATGATAATAATAGTGAAGCATTAAAGGAAATAGATGATATTATTGATCATGGAGATACGGTTTTAGTTAAAGGATCTCATGCCATGAATTTAATTGAAATTGTTGAACATTTGAAGAATTATAAATAAAAGAAAGAATACGCTCTCAATATTCTTTTTTTATGCTATAATAAGTTATAGTGCTAGGAGGTATATATGGACTTAAGTGGATTAAATAAAGAACAAGTTGAAGCAGTTAAACATATGGATGGGCCTTGTCTAGTTTTAGCAGGAGCTGGTTCTGGTAAGACAAAGGTATTAACAAGTAGAATTGCTTATTTAATTGAGAATGGTGTCAATATTGAGAATATATTAGCTATTACTTTTACTAATAAAGCAGCTAAAGAAATGAAAGAAAGAGAGATTAAATTAATTGGATATGATGCAAAAAGTATTCAGATATCAACATTTCACTCTTTAGGACTTAAAATAATAAAAGAAAACTACGCAAGACTTGGATATAAGAGTAATTTTGTAATCTTGGATAGTGATGATACACTAACTGTTGTCAAAAAGATTATGAAGGATTTAGATTTGAATCCAAAGTTTTATAATGCGAGAGAGATTAGAAATAAAATCAGTAGTGCCAAGAATGAATTATTGACACCTGATAAATTTTCTAAGGTAGAATTTGATAGTAATATTGTAGCAGTATACGAAAGATATAATAAGAAGTTATTAATCAACAATTCGGTTGATTTTGATGATTTATTGATACTGCCAATTAAATTATTTAGAGAATATCCAGATATTTTAAAATATTATCAAGATAAATATAAATATGTATTAATTGATGAGTATCAGGATACGAATGAAGCACAATATATTTTTAGTAAGATGCTATGTAATAATCATAAAAATATATTTGTGGTTGGTGATAATGATCAGGCTATATATGCTTTTAGGGGTGCTAATTATAAGAATAT
>CAMZBG010000011.1 GCA_947304495.1 uncultured Clostridia bacterium
ACTCCCGTGGTCAGCTTGGAAGGCTGAAGTTCTACCATTAAACTACATCCGCAAATCAAGTAGGCAATATAAATTATAATAGATAATGCCTACATTGTCAATATTTTTTGTATTTTTTATAAAACTACTTTACAAATAATGTTTAATCTCCTAATTTATTTTATTTGGTTCCAGTAAGCTTAGACTTACTTTTTCTTTATCTTTCTTTATTTCATATACATAGCAGTCTACAATATCACCTACGCTTAGCACTTCACTTGGATGTTTAATATATTTATCGGTTATTTTGGATATATGAACCAATCCATCTTCGTGTAATCCTATATCTATAAATGCTCCAAAGTCGACAACATTTCTCACTGTTCCTTGTAATTTCATTCCTACTTTTAAGTCTTTTAATTCTAAAACGTCACTTTTTAAAATTGGTTGAGGCATTTCATCACGAGGATCTCTGTTAGGACTAATAAGCGATTTAATAACATCTTCTAAGGTGTATTTATCAGTATTTAATTTAGATGTATATTCTTCAATATTAATATTATTTAGTTTGGTAATTAGTTCATTAGTACCTATATCATTTAGAGTCATATTTAATTCTTTTAGTAAATTTATGGCAATATTATAACTTTCTGGGTGAATACTGGTAGAATCTAGAATATTCTCTCCATCAGTTATTCTTAAGAACCCAATTGCTTGTTCATAAGTTTTATCACTTAATATTTTAGTTAATTCTTTTCGAGAATTAAATTTACCTTTATTATTACGATATTCAATTATTTTATCAATATATCTTTTGGTAATACCAGAGACATATTTAAGTAATGATGGTGAAGCTGTATTGATATTAACTCCAACATTGTTTACTGTTTTACTTACTACGAAATCTAGATTGTCTGATAGCTTCTTTTGAGGTACATCATGTTGATATAAACCTACACCTATACCTTCTGGAGGTATTTTTACTAATTCAGATAATGGATCTTGTAATCTTCTACCAATACTTACAGCACTTCTTTTTTCAACAGCTAAATCTGGAAATTCTTCAATAGCTATTTTTGAAGCACTATATATAGATGCTCCAGCTTCGGACACGATAACATACTTACAAGATAGTTTGTATTTCTTAATCATTTCTGATACAAATTTTTCACTTTCTCTTGAAGCAGTACCATTACCAATAGCAATTATGTCAATATTATATTTTTCAATTAAATTTTTAACAATTTGTTCTGATTGTAGAATTAGTTTTTCCTGGTCATTAGATTTTATAAATGGTTTTATAACAATAGAGTCTAGATATTTACCAGTTTTATCAATTACTGCTAATTTGCAACCATTTATATATCCTGGATCAAAAGCTAAAACTGTTTTTTCTTTAATTGGTGGAGTTAATAATAATGATTCTAAATTTTTAGCAAAATTACTAATTGCTGCGTCTTCACCAATTTCAGTTAAATCACTTCTAATTTCTCTTTCAATAGATGGAAATATTAATCTTTTATAACTATCTAAGATTGCTTCTTTAATAGTATCTACAACAAATGAATTAGGATTTTTGATAATTCTTTTTTCAAGATAAGCAATAGTTCTTGCTTGATCGTTTTCAATAGAGACACTTAGTATTCCTTCATTTTCTCCTCTATTTATAGCTAATATTCGATGAGGTTTTATGTATTTAATTTTCTCTTCATAATCATAGTACATATCATATACTTTATTTTCATCATTGGCATTTTTCTTTAATTTACTTTTAATGGTACCAAAATTATAAGTATTATCTCTAATAGCTTTGCGATAATTAGCATTATCACTAATCCATTCAGCAATAATATACTTAGCCCCTTCGATAGCTTCTTCTACCGATTTAACATCTTCTTTTAGATATTTACTAGCAATATCTACAATATTTCCCTTTATAGGAAAAGCCATTATTTCTTTTGCTAGTGGTTCTAAACCTTTTTTTATTGCTTCAGTGGCTTTGGTTTTTTTCTTTTCTTTATATGGGCGATATAAATCTTCTACTTCTACTAATTTACTCGCGTGTAATATTTCATTTTTTAATTCTTCAGTTAATAATCCTTTTTCATCAATTAAACGAATTACATCTTCTTTTCTTTTTGCTAGATTTACTTGATATTGATATACTTCATCAATACTTCTTATTTGTTCTTCATCTAGAGCTCCAGTTTGTTCTTTTCGGTATCTAGCTATGAAAGGAATAGTATTTCCTTCTTCAAGTAGTTTTAAAACTGTCGTTACTTGGCTTTCTTTGACATTTAGTTCGTTAGCTATTTCACTAACAATTATTTCATTCATGTTATACGCTTCTTTCTATATATAATTATATCATATTTATTCCTTTTTGATTCTGTCAGCATATGTAATTGATTTATCACCATATTTCTTTTTTATAGCCGATAGGGTTTCTTTGATATCTTCATCGATTTCTTTTTCTTTAATATTATTCCCAAATATTGATAATTGAACTTTATAGACATCAGTTAGATTAGAGATATTTACACATATTGATCTTACTTTTTTATCACTTTCTTCAGTATATGTTTTTTCTAATAATTTACAAGCGTTATCATAAATATCTTTATCACTATTTATTAGATTATCTAACATCATTTGTTTACTTATTTTACTAAAATCATGAAATTTTATCCAGATACCAACATTGCTAGCATACATTTTTTTATTTCTTAATCTTTTGCCAACATCTTTTGATAATCTTTCAATAATTTTTTTAATTTCATCTGTTTTAGTATAATCGTATGGTAAGACTACTGAACTAGAAATACTTTTAGGGTTACCTCTATCGGTTTCTACTTCAGAGTTATCGATACCATTGGCATATTCCCACATCATTTTACCCATACTTTTAAAATGTTTAGTTAAAAATGTTTGGTCAGTATTAGCTAATTCACCAATGGTGTTTATACCTAAATCATGAAGCCTTTTACTGCTTGATTTACCAATCATAAATAATTCATTAACGTCTAATGGCCACATTTTTTCTTTTACTTCTTCTTGAAATAAGGTATGTACTTTATCAGGCTTTGAGAAGTCACTAGCCATTTTTGCTAGTAATTTGTTGTTACCAACACCAACATTAACGGTAAAGCCAAAATTATCACGAATCTCATTTTTAATTTTATAAGCTAATTTTACTGGATCACCAAATATTTTATAACTTTCGGTATAATCTAGAAAACATTCATCAATGGAGTATCTTTCTATTTTATTTGAATAGTTACATAAGTATGTATACATTCTATCAGAGTACTTTTTGTATACTTTAAACTCTGGGGGATATACTTCAAGATAGGGGCATTTTTTTCTGGCAGTATATAAAGTCTCTGCGGTAACAACACCTCTTTTCTTACAAGGATTACTCTTAGCTAAAACTATACCATGTCTAGTAGCTTCATCACCGCCGATAACAGCATATCTTTCTCTAATATCATATTTACATCCATTATGTAGCATATTGACAGCGGTCCATGATAAAAAAGCATTATTACAATCGATATGTAAAATTATTCTTTCTTTCATAAAACCACCTAATTTAATTATAACAAACAATTGTTATCTATTCAATAAATATTGCTTTTTTAATTCACAAAATGCTTATTTTATGGTATACTTATACCCGTGGAAAGGACTGATAATAGTGATTAATAGATTAGAAGCAATAAGACAAAGATACGATGAAATTGCTAATGAATTATCAAAACCTGAAGTAATAAATGATATTAAGAAAATGACCGAATTATCAAAGGAACAGAGAAGGCTTGCACCGATTGTTGATATCTATAATAAGTATAAGAATTTATTAGCTGATTTAGAGACAGCTAAAGAGATGTTACATGATGAAGAGATGCAAGAATTTGCTAGAGATGAAATCAGTAATTTAAATAAACAAATACAAGATATCGAAAAGGAATTGGAAGTATTATTGTTACCACATGATCCTAATGATGAAAAGAATGTTATTGTAGAAATTAGAGGAGCTGCCGGTGGTGATGAAGCTAATATTTTTGCTGGTGACTTATTTGATATGTATACACACTATATTAATCAATTTGGTTGGAAGATAGAGGTATTAAATGAGGAACCAGGAACAGCTGGTGGTTTTTCACAAATAGAATTTATGATTAAGGGTGAAGGTGCTTACTCAAAACTTAAATACGAATCTGGTGCTCATAGAGTACAGAGAGTTCCAGAAACAGAATCACAGGGAAGAGTACATACTTCTACAGCTACGGTATTAGTTATGCCTGAAGCTGAGGAATTTGACTATGAACTTGATGAATCTGAAGTTAGAATAGATATTACTAGGGCTAGTGGTAATGGAGGACAAGGTGTAAATACTACTGACTCTGCTGTTAGACTTACACATATACCAACAGGAATAATCGTATATTCACAAACTGAAAGAAGTCAAATTAAGAATAAGGAAAAGGCATTTAAGATACTTAAAACTAGATTATATGATTTGAAATTAAGAGAACAAGAAGAAGCTAATTCAGCAGAAAGAAGAAGTAAGATTGGTACTGGTGATAGATCTGAAAAAATTAGAACATATAATTATCCACAAAATAGAGTTACCGATCATAGAATTGGCTTTACTTCAATGAACTTAGATCGAATTATGGCTGGAGAACTAGGAGTTATTATTGAAGCTTTAATAAATGAGGATCAAAAAAGAAAATTAAGCGGAGAAAATGAATCTGTTTAATAATTAGGGATTTTAAATATGATTAAGAATGATGATCAGATTAATTATTTAAAAAAGTATATAAAGGAAAAGAATCTAGATGATGAATACTACAAAAAAGCATTATCCGAATTAGAAAAGGGAATTCCTATCCAATATATAATTGGGGAAGTAAATTTTTATGGCTATAATTTTAAAGTTAATACTGATGTATTAATACCTAGATACGAAACGGAATTGTTGGTCGATTTAGCAATTAAAAAAATTAAGGAATATTTTGGAGATAAAAAGTTAGATATATTGGATTTAGGAACTGGTAGTGGTTGTATTGCTATTACTTTAAAGAAAGAAATAAATAGTAATGTCGATGCTATTGATATATCTATGAAAGCTTTAAATATTGCTAAAGAGAATGCTAAATTAAATAATGCTAATGTTAATTTTATTAATGCTGATATGGCTAATTATAAAGATAGGCGCTATGATGTTATCATTGCTAATCCACCATATATTGCATATGATGAAGAGGTTATGGATATCGTATATAATAATGAGCCGCATTTGGCTTTATATGCTGATAATAAAGGATTATACTTCTATGAAAAGATAATTGATAATATTAATAAGATAACTAAAGATAGATATTTGGTATGTTTTGAAATAGGATATAAACAAGCTCATGATATTAAAAGGATTATTAATGATAAATTAGGGAATGTTAATGTATCTATTTTAAAGGATTATTCAGATAGAGATAGATTTATTTTTATAACAAATATGATGTAAGTTATTTACATCATTTTTCTTTTATGATATGATTAATATATATTATTTGGGGGAATTAAAATGGTTCTAGGTTATAAAAAAATTAAGAAATTGATAAGTAAAAATATTTTAATTAAAAATGGTAATAATCAAAATATTATGGCTTCATCTTATGATGTTACTGTTGATAAATGTATTTTAAAGTTCAAAAAAGCTAAAGATCCTATTTCTTTAATAAATGCTAGTGAGCTTAGTACAATGTATGAAGAAATAGATATAACTAAGGGATACACGTTAAATCCTAGAGAAACTATACTTGTCGTTTTGGAAGATGAGTTTAATATTCCAGATAATATATGTGGCATTATTTGTGGAAGAACATCATTTAATCGTTTGGGATTAACTATTCCTATTCAATATTTAAATCCTGGGTTTAAAGGAAAGTTAAATCTTACCATTACTAATAATTCAGCAAATTCTTTTGTATTAACACCAAAGATTCAAATAGCACAAGTTGTATTTATGAAATTAGATAGAAAAGTACCAAAGGATAAAGTGTATTCAAATAAATCTAGGCATTCTTATCAAAATAAAAATGGACATCAAGGATCTATGGTATATAATGATTATATTGGTAAAGTGGTTAGACATTTTAAGGGTAATTATTATTATATAGAAGATATAGGTATGGATTCTGAAACTAAAGAATTTACTGTTATATATAGAAATCTTTATGAACGTGAAGATTCTAATATTTGGGCTAGACCTGCTAAGATGTTTTTTGAAGAAGTAGATCCTAATCGTGAAGGTAATATTACTCATCAAACGCATCGTTTTGAAGTAGTAAATGAATTAGCTGTCGATCATACAAAAAATAAGAAAGATAAAAAATAACTCATATAAAATGAGTTTTTTTGTTTAATATAATATAAATATTATCATTATATTATTGGTGAGATAACGATGAAAAAAATATTGATAATATTATTATTGTTAATTGTATTTGGTATATATAATATTAATAATCAAGATGTTATTATTCCTGATAGTGCTATTAGACTTAGAGTAATCCCTAATAGTAATAGTCCTATAGATATAAATATTAAGGAGCAGGTTAAGGATTATTTAGAGCACGATATATATAGTTTATTATATGATGTAGATAATATAGATATAGCAAGAGATATTATCGATAGTAATATTATAACTATTAAAGAAAATATTGATGAAATATTTAGTAATAATAATTATGATATTATGTATAATGTTAATTTTGGTAATAATTATTTTCCTAAAAAAATATATAAGGGAAAAGTGTATGATGAAGGATATTATGAATCATTAGTAATATCTATTGGTGAAGGGAATGGAGATAATTTTTGGTGTGTTCTATTTCCTAATTTTTGTTTAGTTGATAGAGAAGAAGAATATGAATATAAATCTTATTTTTATGAGTTATTTAAGAAGATATTCTAAATATTTAAAAAAAGAGTAAGATTAAGTAGGTGATATTATGTCTTCTTTCTTTATTGTTTTATTTATTGGAATTAGTTTAAGTATGGATGCTTTTTCTTTAGCTTTAATATATGGAATGATAATTGAAAGAAGAAATGATAAAATTATTTTAGCATCAATGATTGGAATATATCATTTTATTATGCCTATTATTGGAGTACTTTTTGGTAATATTATTAATCATATATTTTATATAAATCTGACTATGGTTGCTTCGATTATTTTAATAATTATTGGAATTAATTTAATTATTAATAATGAAAAAGATGACAAGGTAATAACCATTAATTTATTAGGTTTTATATTATTAGGCTTTTCGGTAAGTATTGATAGTTTTACATTAGGAATAGGACTTAAAGCTATTACTAGTAACTATATAGGTTCGGCTTTTATTTTTGCTATATGTAGTTTTTTATTTACTTATATTGGACTTACGGCAGGAAGTATACTTGGTAAGTCACTTGGTATTTATTCTAGATTAGTGGGGGGAATAGTTTTAATTATAATTGCAATAATGATGTTTATGCAGTGAAATTATTGACAAAAATGATTATTCATGGTAGAATTACAAGCGTACTGGCGGAATTGGTGAAGTGGTTAACACATTGGATTGTGGTTCCAACATGCGTGGGTTCGATTCCCACATTCCGTCCCAGTTTTTTTTTTGCTTAAAAACAAAATTTGACTATGGCAGCAACAATTTTAGCACTTGCTAGTGGTAGTGTGGCTGTTTCAATTGTATCTGGAATTGATCATACTGAAGAAGTTTGTCCATTTTGCAATCTTTTAGGAATGGAACATCAGGCTAAGGTTATTAATAATATTGACGGTTCAGTAAGATTAGTTTATAAGAGACAATAATATGGAATATACAACATTTAAAGTAATTAATGATAATAAGAAATTATTTGCGATGTTGTCGCTACATATCATGATGATGATACAAATAAGGACTTTATTATTCTTTATATAAAATTGAGAATAATAGTATTAAACTTATAGATGTTAATACTACAGAAGATGAGCAAATTTGATTACAATTTGTTCAAGAAATATTTAATGGTTAAATTAACTATAGGATAGTATAGAAATACTATCCTTTTTTGATAATAAAAACAACTTTTTAAGTTGTTTTATCTTCTTATATGTTGATTATTACTTTCTAAAAATGCTTGATATTCTTTATCTAAAAGGCCATAATCAAATTTAGTACTTAAGATTCGATATACAGAGGCATCAATTCTTTCGATTGGAATAATTCCACTATCGATATTTTGATAAATAGTATTATATGCTACACTGATATCTTGTGGCATTAAGAGGATGTCATTACCTGATGATATACATCTTAAGTAGATATCTTCACTGGTAAAATAATTAGTTAATCCTTTCATTTTTAATGAATCCGGCATAATTAGGCCATTATATCCTAATTCTGTTCTTAATAAATCGTTTATCATTACTTGTGATAAACTAGAAGGAGTATTATTTCCGGTTATTTTTGGAACTGCAATATGGGCTACCATTATTCCAGGTAACTTTCTTTTAACAGCTTCGATAAATGGTATCAATTCCATGGCTTTTAATTCTTCGATACTTTTTTCAATGACTGGTAATTCAATATGGGAGTCTTTGGAAGTATCTCCGTGTCCCGGAAAGTGTTTACCAACAGAAATTATTTGTTGGCTAGATAAACCATCTGCATATGCTAAAGACATTTTTTTGACTGTTTCGCTATCGGTACCAAAAGCACGATCAGCAATTACTTTGTTTTGTGGATTAGAAAATATATCTAATACGGGAGCCATATCCATATCGATGCCTATTTCTTTTAATTCTTTACCCATTTTTTGACCTAGTTCAAATGCTTTAGTTTCATCCATTGTCTTACCAATTTCGGCCATTGGTGGATATTTTTCAAAACCAACTCTTTCATCTAATCTTTGAACTCTACCGCCTTCTTGATCAACAGCTGTAATCATACCAATATCATTGGTAGACTTTATTGCTGATAGAAAGTTGTTGGTTTGTTCATAATTAGCGATATTACTTTTAAAAAGAATGAAACCTCCTGGCTGATATTTTTCTAAAATATTTTCTAGCTGAAAATTCATTTCTTGTGCATCGCGATAATCTATCATTATCATTTGACCTATCTTTTCAGATAATGTCATATTAGCTAATAAGTAGTTTATAAACATTTCTTTCATATTATCCCCTCTCCAGTATTATAACATATTTTTTAGATATATATACATATAGTGTATTAATTTGTTTTTTTGTTTTTTATATGATAAAATGATTATGGTGAATTAAATGAACGTCGATTTAATAAATGTTATTACTTTAGCATATTTAGGAGATGCAATATACGAAGTATATGTTAGAGAATACTTAATACGAAAAGGAATTGCTAAAGTAGAAGATTTGCAAAGAGAAGCAACTAAATATGTATCAGCTAAGAGTCAAGCTAAGATACTTAATTATTTGATTGACAATAATATACTTAGTGATAAAGAAATAGACATTGTTAAAAGAGGAAGAAATTATAAAAGAGATAGTCATCCTAAAAATACGGATATTATTACATATAAGATTGCTACGGGATTTGAATGTTTAGTTGGGTATCTATATTTTAATAATGATATTAAAAGATTAGAAGAAATTTTTAATAATATATTAGGAGGAAAATATGAAGAAATTATTTAGTTTATTAATTATTGTTTTATTACTTTGTGCATGTGAAAATACTAGTAAATATCAAACAATTACTACTAATGAAGCATTAGAAATTATTGATAAGGGAGCGATTGTTGTAGATGTTAGGACAGTCGATGAATATAATGAAGGGCATATTAAAGATGCCGTTAATATTCCTTTGGATATTATCGATACGATAGGTTATGATCATGATCAAACTTTAATTGTTTATTGTGCATCTGGAGTTAGAAGTTTAGAAGCTGTTAATAAGTTAGCTAATATGGGATATACTTCTTTATATAATTTAGATGGAGGTTTACTTAACTGGGGTAGTGAGTTGGAGGAATAATATGTATATATATGGAAAAAATGTAGCAAAAGAAAAAATTAATAGTGGAGAAAAAATTAGTAAGATATATTTATCTGAGAAATTTAATGATAATGAAATATTTGCTTTAATTAAGAAACATAATTTAAGATATACAGTTGTTCCTAACAAGTATTTAGATAGTAAAGTTGATGGATTACATCAAGGAATTATTATTGAATCACCTGATGTAGATTTATATGACTTAGATTATTTAAATATTGTAAACAAGAAAAATCCTTTAGTAGTTATGTTAGATCACTTAGAAGATCCACATAATTTTGGTGCTATTATTAGAACTTGTGAGGCATTAGGGGTAGATGCTATCATCATTCCTAAAGATAGAAATGTTTCTGTTAATGCTACGGTTGTTAAGACTAGTGCTGGTGCTATTTATAATATGCCTATTATAGAAGTTAGCAATCTGCTTAGTACAGTTAATAAACTTAAAGATATGGGCTATTGGATAGTTGGTACTGATATGAATGGAGAAGACTATACAAAGATAGATTATAATATGCCTATTTGTTTAATTGTTGGTAATGAAGGGCATGGAATGAGCAAAATATTAAAGGATAATGTCGATTATATGGCAATGATTCCGATGGTTGGTAAGATTAATAGTTTAAATGCTTCAGTATCTTGTGGTATTGTTTTATCAAGAATTGTATCTGGTGATAATGTTGGAAGATAATGACTATAAATTGGTATATTTAGCTCAAAATGGTAGTGAAGAAGCAATTAATATGCTTTATAAAAAATATAAGCCCCTTATTGTTAAAAAGAGTAATAGTGCTATTCATTTGGTCTCACACCATGGAGTTGAAATAAATGATATTATGCAGGAATGTTTTATTGGATTGGATGAAGCAATTAAAAACTATTCACAGGATGGAGATGCTACTTTTTATACATTTGTATCTTTATGTATTGAGAGAAAGATTTTAAACTATATAAGAAAAATTACTGGTAATAAAGATAAGATTTTGAATGAAGCGGTTATAATTGATGACACTTTAGAGAATATGCTTAGTGATGGGAGTAATCTTGAATATAATTTACTAGGAAAAGATACCGATAGTAATATGCTTGTAGAGATTAGGAGTATACTTACTGATTTTGAAAAAAAAGTATTTGATATGAGGATAAAAGGATACTCTTTTGAAGAGATTGCTAAGAAACTTAATAGAGATATTAAATCAATATATAATACATTTAGTAGGATTAAGAGTAAAATTAAGAAAAATATTAAAATTGATGACTAGATTAGTTGTCTTTTTTTTAAATATGGGTATAATATTTACTTAGGAGTTACTTTTGGAGGTGTATTTATGGACCAAATAATTATCAAAGGAGCAAGAGAGAATAATTTAAAAAATATAGATATTACTTTACCTAAAAATAAACTTATTGTAATGACTGGTGTTAGTGGTAGTGGAAAAAGTAGTTTAGCATTTGATACGATATATGCTGAAGGACAAAGAAGATATGTCGATAGTCTTAGTGCCTATGCTAGACAGTTTTTAGGAGGTACTAACAAACCTGATGTCGATAGTATTGAAGGTCTTAGTCCTAGTATAAGTATCGATCAAAAAAGTACTAATAATAATCCTAGAAGTACGGTAGGAACAGTTACTGAAATATATGATTTTTTGAGATTATTATATGCGCGTATTGGAGTTCCTTATTGTCCTAATCATCACAGACCAATTACTAGTCAGAGTGTTGAAGAGATGACTATTCAAATAATGAAATTAGAGAATGGGACAAAAATTAGAGTATTAAGTCCAGTGGTATATCATGAAAAGGGAACACAGAAAGCTTTATTTGAAAATTTAAGAAAAGAAGGTTTTACTAGAGTCAGAGTTGATGGAGAGGACTATGATTTAAGTAGTGATATTGAATTAGAAAAAAATAAAAAGCATTCAATTGAAGTAATAATTGATAGATTAATAATTAAAGATGATATTAGAAGTCGTCTATACGAAGCTATTGAACTTGCTTGTAAGAAAGCTAATGGTAAATGCGTAATCGATGTTGTTAATGGTGAAGAAATAGTTATGAGTGAAAAATATGCTTGTCCTGATTGTGATTTTTCTTTGCCAGAACTTGAGCCAAGAATGTTTTCATTTAATGCTCCATATGGAGCTTGTCCTGAATGTAATGGGCTTGGAAATAAGATGAAAATCAGTGAAGAACTACTTATACCAGATGATAAATTAAGTATCAATGAAGGTGGTATTAAGACGGTTACTATTGAACAAAATATTTTGTATACAGAGATATCAACAGTAGCTAAATACTACAACATTGATTTAGATATGCCAATTAAAGATATTCCTAAGGAAAAGCTTAATATTATATTATATGGTTCGCCTGATATTATGGATTTTAAGTATTTGTCTAGAACAGGTGGAAGCAGAACTAAAAGTGCTTATTTTGAAGGAATTATTACTAACTTAGAGCGTAGACAAATAGAAACAACAGCTACTTGGGTTAGAGAATGGATTGAAGGATTTATGGTTGAACAAGAATGTCCTTTATGTCATGGTACTAGACTTAAAAGTGATATTCTTAGTGTACTTATTAATGATAAAAATATATATGATATGACTGCTTTAAGTATTGCTGATTTATATCAGTTTATGAAAAATTTGAAGTTAAATACTGAGCAGAAAAAGATTAGTGAATTGTTAGTAAAAGAAATTATTAGTAGATTAGAGTTTTTAAATAATGTAGGACTTGGTTATATTTCTTTAAATAGAGCTGCTAGTACATTATCTGGAGGGGAAGCTCAGAGAATTAGATTGGCAACTCAGATTGGTAGTAAATTAACTGGAGTATTATATGTATTGGATGAGCCTAGTATTGGACTTCATCAAAGAGATAATGAAAAATTAATTAATTCAATGAAAGAAATGAGAGATTTAGGAAATACTTTAATTGTTGTTGAACATGATATGGATACAATGTTAGCTGCCGATTATCTAGTGGATATTGGTCCTGGAGCTGGAACAGATGGTGGAAAAATAATGGCAGCTGGTACACCGGAAGAGGTTATGAATAATCCTAATTCTTTAACTGGTAAATACTTGCGTGGAGAAGAGAAAGTTGAAGTACCTAAATCAAGAAGAAAGGGTAATGGATTATACATAGAAGTTAAAGGAGCTAAGGAACATAATTTAAAAAATATTAATGTTAAATTTCCTTTAGGTAAGTTTGTATGTGTAACTGGTGTTAGTGGTAGTGGAAAATCTACTTTAGTTAACGATATATTATTTAATGCTTTAATGAAGAAAGTATATAAGTCTAAGACAATCGTTGGAGAATGTAAGGAAATTAAAGGTTTAGATAATGTTGATAAAGTTGTTCATATTACTCAAGATCCAATTGGTAGAACACCAAGAAGTAATCCTGCTACTTATGTATCAGTATTTGATGATATTAGAGATTTATTTGCTGACATGAAGGAATCTAAGATTAGAGGATATGGTAAAAATAGATTTTCATTTAATGTCAAAGGTGGAAGATGTGAAGCATGTTGGGGAGACGGCGTTAAAAAAATAGAAATGAATTTTTTGCCTGATGTGTATGTTCCTTGTGAAGTATGTCATGGTACTAGATATAATAGTGAAACATTACAGATAAAATTTAAGGATAAAAATATTTCTGATGTACTTAATATGCGAGTATCTGAGGCTTTACCTTTCTTTGAAAATCATAAAAAAATTAGAGATAAATTACAAATAATGCAAGATGTAGGACTTTCTTATATCGAGTTAGGACAAAGTGCGCCAACATTATCTGGAGGAGAAGCAGGAAGAGTAAAATTAGCTAAGGAACTTCAAAAAAAGCCTACAGGAAAGAGTGTCTTTATTTTGGATGAGCCAACAACTGGGCTTCATACTGACGACATAAAAAAACTATTAAAAATACTACAAAGAATTGTGGATAATGGCGATACTGTTATTGTTATTGAACATAATTTGGATGTTATTAAAGTAGCTGATTATATTATTGATTTAGGCCCTGAAGGTGGAGATATGGGTGGTACCATTGTGGCTACAGGCACGCCTGAAGAGGTAGCTAAGTGTAAAGAAAGTTATACTGGACAATTTTTAAAAGATTATTTGAAATAAATTATTAATTTAATTTATTTCTTTTTTTTTGAATATTGAATTGCATTTTACATAATATTAAGTAGAAGAGAGGTTTTTATGGAGAAGAATGAAATTATTAAGAACATTGCTACACGTACTGGTGGAGATATATATTTAGGAGTTGTTGGCGCTGTTAGAACAGGAAAATCGACCTTTATTAGAAGATTTATGGAAAATTTGGTTATTCCTAATATTCAAGATGAATTTGAAAAAAAGAGAACATTAGATGAGCTGCCACAGGCTGCTAGTGGTAAGATGATAATGACTACTGAACCAAAATTTGTACCAGCTAATGCCGCTAAAATAATGATTGATGAATTTAATGCTAATATTAAAATGATAGATTGTGTTGGATATATTATCAATGATGCTAAAGGTGTAGATGATGAGAATGGCCCTAGATATGTTATGACTCCTTGGTATAGTGAGCCAATTCCTTTTGTTGAAGCGGCAGAAATTGGAACAGAGAAGGTGATTAAAGATCATTCAACAATCGGCATTGTAGTCACTACTGATGGATCATTTGGGGAATTTAAAAGAGATGATTATGTTTCGGCCGAAGAAATGGTAATTAGCGAACTTAAGAATTTAGGTAAACCATATATTGTTTTATTAAATACCGTTAATCCAAGTAGCAGCGAAACAAGTAAATTAGTTAATGAACTTAAGGATAAATATAAGGTACCAATTATTCCTATAAATGTTGAAACAATGCAAGATAGGGATATGTATGACATTTTGAAAGAAGCTTTGTATGAATTTCCTGTTACTGAGGTAAAGATTAATATACCAGATTGGATTTCTATATTAAATCCAGATCATTATGTTAAGAAAGCTTATATTGATAAAATTAAGGAAAGTGTAATTGCAATTGATAAAATTAGAGATGTCGATATAATTACTAATTTTTTTAAGGATAATGAATACATAGATAAAGCTTATTTATCTAATGTGGATACGGCTAGTGGTGAAGTGACAATTAGTTTATCAGCACCTCATGGATTATATAATCGTGTACTTAAAGAGATTATTAATATTGATATTGGTTCTAAAGCTCAAATATTACAATTATTTCAAGAGTTTAATGATACAAAAAATGAATACGATCAAATTAAAGCAGCACTTAAAATGGTTAAGCAGACTGGATATGGAATTGCTTCACCAAGACTTAATGATATGAAATTAGAAAAGCCAGAGATAATAAAACAAGGGAATAGGTATGGGGTTAAACTTAGAGCAAAAGCACCTTCTATACATATGATAAAGGTAGAGGTTGAATCGACATTTGAACCAATTATAGGTAGTGAAATACAGAGTAAGGAACTTATTAATTCACTTACTAAAAGTGAAAATAGTAATGACATATGGAAAAGTGAAATATTTGGTAGAAGTCTAGATGTGATTGTTCAAGAGGGAATTCAGGCTAAGTTAGCAATGATGCCAGATAATGTTAGATTTAAACTATGCCAAACTTTAACAAAAATAATCAATAAGGGTAGTTCGACGATGATTGCAATTGTAATATAGATAATTATGCTAAAAAGGCAGAGATTATAATCTCTGCTTTTGTATTTTTTTATCTATTCAATTTCTTGCTTCAATTTATTTGGCTGCGCTCTTTTACGTCCTTTTTGTTGGCTTTTTCTCGTGGTCTCTTCAAAGGTGAAGCAAGTGTCATCATTATAGTATGTTTCGCCGTTGATGGTTACACTATTGGGTGTTATTTTGATATAATCACTAGGATCGTTACTAGTCGGTTGTGTTGTTATGTGTTTCAGAAATTCTTGCCATGTATATTCAGAAAAATATATATGCTTTCCATCTTTAAATTCCTTATACCATTCTGAAGATAATTCAAAATTGGGTGTTATTGAATTTTCGATATATAGGACTTCATTGTTTGATAGTAGTTCTTTAAGGCGTGCCCCAGTTTTACTGAACCAATTAGTAATTAACCAATGTATTTCATCAAAAATATCTATTGTTTCGTCATTATCCATTTTTTTTCGTGCCGCAATTATGTCTTTATATGCGATATATTCAAGCGTCCTAATTATTATTGGTGAAAGTCCTTGCAGGATTTCTATTATCAATCTTGTTTCGAAAAAAGATGTATACTGTGAAGATGTTTGAGTATAAAGTTGTCGAAGTTTGTTGTATCTATCTTTTATATTCCAATCTTGTGTATCTGATCCAACAACAGGAATATCTATATCTTCTGGGGATAATCCAGCCTCAGCAAGTGACATAGTAATTATAGTGTGATTGAATGAGCTTGAGTCTTCTCCATATTTTTGCATAACATGCCAAAATTCTAAAAATACTGGGTTTCCCGCTAAAAGATTGGCAGAAACATTATTCGCAAAGCATTTTTCAAAATCCATCATTCGAGCAATTATTTTGTTATCACTGTCAAAACTATCAAAGTATTCCTTATTTAAAATTGACATAATTACTAGGCCCCAAAATGTTGAAGTTAACCATACTGTTGGGTATAGACTTTTATCGGCTACACCTAGTTTCTCACTGATTTTAGTAAATATATGTTGTTCTGAATTCACTCTGGCCGATGGTGTAAGATTATCTGTATCATAAATTCTAAAACTTGGCATAAGATATTCTAACTCACTTATTAATTGTGATAAAACTGTGGAAATCTTTTCAAACTCTTCATCTGGCAAATCTTCTGTATCTTGGGTCGACCCCTTAATATTTGCAACACCACAATCTTCTTTATAATAGTAGCTTTTTTCACCTAGTATTGGATGATATTCTATACTAAATTTATCGCAAAAGTCTGGAAAACTTTCTTTATGGCCTTCAATTGGTAATTCTATATCTACATCTATTTTATCATAACAATATTTTGTTCTACTATAACAGATATAAATTCCGCTTTTACAAGATACAAAATACATTTTTTTATAATCATATTTCCATGTTTTAAAAGTTTCTATTTGTTTGGTTAATCCAACCACTAGTTGTGTTATTTGGTTAAAGATTCTTTCATTGTTTTTTTTGTTTATGTTCGCCATTTTTTTACCCCCATAAATGTATTAATCATATATATTATATCATAATGAAATATCTAATTCAATTTATTAATAATATCACATTTATTAAATAGTTGACATTATGTGTAAAATACGCAAAAATGGCGTTTTTTTGGTACTTTTTTACCTTAAATACTTGATTTTAAAGCTAAAAAATGGTATTGTATTGTTGTAAGCATAGATGATGTCATGCTTAAATAAGAAAACGGAGGTAATTTTAAAATGACAAAAGCTGAATTAGTTGAATTTGTTGCTGAAAAAGCAGATTTAACAAAAGCTGATGCTGCTAGAGCAATTGATGCTGTAGTTGCAGGTGTAACAAAAGGATTAAAGAAGGAAGGAAAAGTAACTTTAGTTGGATTCGGAACTTTCACAGCTAAGAAGAGAGCTGCTAGAACTGGTAGAAATCCACAAACTGGCGCTGAAGTTAAAATTGCTGCTAGAGTAGTACCTGGATTCAGAGCTGGAAGCAAATTAAAAGATGCTTTAAACTAATCTTTATAGATTAAAAAAACAATCAATTAATGATTGTTTTTTTTATTTTATTTCTCTATGAATTGCTATTACTTTACCTAATATCATATCTGGTGAAATAATATTGACATTCAAACTAGGGTATTTAGGATTCATTGCTTGAAGAATTATGCCTTTTGGATATTTATATAATTTTCTTACTGATAAAACGTTTCCTTTTATTGCAATTACAATATCGTCGCCATTTTTATAGTCATCTTGTTTTTGGAAAAAGATGCGATCATTTTTGTAGTAGAATGGGCTCATTGAGTCATCTAGGATTCTTACTGATAGTTCTGATTTTCCAATCAATGGTTCGTAAGCGGCATTTTTATAGGTATTAATTATTCTTTCTTTGGCGGTATTTAGATTTTTATCTGATCTTGAATTATTTACGTAATTTTTGACAAACTTATTTTCTAGGGTGCTTTTTTCTTCAGGTGAAATATCAATATCATTTAGTACTGAAGTATCAATATTAAAGATACTACATATTTCAAAGAAGATATCATATGGAATATTTAATAATCCAGTTTCATATTTATGTAGGGTTTGTCGGTTTTTTTGATGATTTAGGGCATCTGATAAATCTTCAAGTGAATAATTATATTTTTGCCTATTTTCTCTAATAAGTTTTCCTACGAATGGTTTTAGTTCATCACTAACTAATTCTTTTTTACTAGTTCTCATAAATCACATCCTTACTAACTAATTTTATTAGCTATATATAGTGGAATAGTTCCAATTATTCCAATTGTTGTTTTTATCATATATCTAAATACAAGGCATAATATTAGATCAATTGCTTCATAGTCAAATATATATGCAACGACAATAAATACGATATTTTCAAGAAATTCAATAATTATAATTGAAAAGATATTACTGATTATTATCTTATTTTGTAATTTTTTTAGGGTATAATATAATTTGCTACTTAACCATGTCGATAACAATAACGATATGATTAGGGCACCATATATACGTAGATTGTATTCAAAGATACTACTATATGACATATTGGCAAACTTTAGGTATTCACTACTTTTCATAATACCAGTTAAATTTAGAAAGCAACAACTAAGTAGGGCAGTAACTAATATCAATAAGAGTAGAGTCTTTAATTCATCCGGACCTTTTCTTTGGGTTATTAGATTACCGGCAATTATTAGTGAAGTTGTTACACCAAAGCCAATCGGTACACTTACATTCATAATTGATATTTTTTTTAAGCACATGATACATGATACGAAGGTAGCAATTATTGAAAATACATATATACCATCTGTTTTATATTTTTTACTTAATATTACTAGTAGGGTATAGCATAAAAGCATTTCACCTACAATTAATAGAATATTTCTTATATCACTGTTCATTTTATCACCTTCTTATGTTTGGTTAAAAGATTTATAAAAATGATATTAATGATTGTGATTGGTAATCCTATTATATATGTTGATACACCTAAAAATAAGGAATCTTTAATTTTTTGAATACCTATATAACTTATAATATAGAAGATAATTGTATAGACAATAGCTGTCATTATATAGGTTAATATTATAGCTAAAATATTACCTGCTTGTAATGAAGATACTATCTTATATAATTTAATAATAATATATTGACTTAGTAACATAATTAATGGATATATTATTAATATTTTATAATTATATTCAAATGTTCCTTGCATATTTATTGATATTGTTTCAGTAATTGCGGGAACAAAATAATTCATTATTACTAAAAAGATAGCAGCACTTACATTGGTATATATACTGATAGTTAATAAATTTTTAATTTCTTGGTATCCATATTTGATTATAAATATGTAAATAATTGTCAATGTAGATATATATGGAATAATTCCAACATTAATATTTAATTTAAAGGCATATGTTATTTTGAATGTTAATACAAAGGTAATTAAATCAAAAATAATCATAGCAAAGTATAATCCTCTTTTATCTAATAGTTTATATAGACAAAAGATTGCTAATAATGACAATAATGCCAATAACAAGACAATTATTTCTTCCATGTAACCACCTTCCTATTCATATTAATTATACCACAAAAAATTAAAGATACAAAAATATTTTGTATCTTTTTCTTAATTTATTATAATATTGTTTGAATAAAAGATATTAATTTATCATCTATGTTATCATCTAAAGTTATTTTTATACTGGGAATATCTTTATTTTTATAGATAGCTAAATTGGTTATAGAATTATCTATACAACAATTATTATTAGTTATGTAAATAATACCGTCTACTTGATTCTTATAATAATAAAGAGAACCTATTTTTTCTTTTAAATAATCATTTTCTATATTATTAGATAGATATGAGGAAAATGATATAGCTATTTTTCTGACAAGAGTATCTGAATTAATATATATAATTTTATGTTCGTTTAGATATGTATATATTTTATTTATATAATATGCTTCATGAAGATTATAAAAATTAGATACTAAAAGAACTTTTTTGTTTGGTTTGGTTAATTTATTTTTAGTTTCATTTTGGATAGCAATATCTTTTCTTTTTTGTTTTTCTTTAGCTAATAGGTAACTATATATTATTTTAATTGGATTCTTGGTTATTTTAAATCCTAATTTAAAAAATGAATACAATTCAAATTGATTATTATTTTGAATTAATAGCTCTTTTTTAGATATTAGTTTATTTAGATAGTCATATATCAAATTTAATTGAGGACATATTTTATTGATATTGGGCAAAAATAAATAATCACAGTTATCAATTAAAGTTATAATATGTCCAAGATATAATTTTTGTAATAAACATAATTCTTTATTATTAGAGAGTATAGTATTTTCATTGGTTTCAGGACTTATAATTACTTTACAACCAAGTAGTTCAAAAAAATTACGGTAAAAAATACCATACCGATAGTAAAGTAGGCATCTGGGAATACCTATACGAAGTTTTTTCATAATTCACCTACATAATTATATGATAATAGCTTATTTATATAACAAAAAAAGATAGTTATTCACTATCTTCTAATTCTTCTTCGCTTAGAATTGTTAAATCTGCTAAATCATCTTCTGCATATTCTTCTTCATCATCGATTGAGTTATATTCATCTTCTTCGTTGTTTTCATCATCAGATTCTTCTAAATCTAATTCTTCATTTTCTTCTTTTTCTTCATAGATATCATCCATATCTATTTTTTTAGATTTATGATTGGATTTTAGATCCCAAGAACCATCAGGTAATAGGACAAATTCTTTTGATGTTGTTAATGATTGAAAGAAATCTGCTATTTTATCTTGATATACTCTTTCTGATAATTCTAATAATTTACATACTTCTTTGAATAAGTCAGCAGTATTCATAGTATTTTTATTCTCTTCTAAATATAATTTAGCGATGGTTGTATATGATAATAATTCGAGTTCTTCTTTTTTCATTTTACTTAATTTCATTTTTACTCCTCCTACATTTCTTCTCTTGGTATAATACCAATTAAGTCTAATGAATTGTTTATAACTATCTTTATAGCTTTTAAGAAAGCCATTCTTTCTTTGGTATATGTTATATCATCTGTAATGAATTTTTCTTTATTATAATATGAATGAAATAAAGAAGCTAATTCATAAATATAATTGCAAATAATGTGTGGTTCTTTTTTAGTAGCAGCTGATATAACAGTATCTTCAAATTTTATAAGTCTATCCATAATAGTATATGCTAATGGATCAGTTAATGTATTATATGTTTCTATTGCTGTAATATCTTCTTTGAATGTATTTAATATTTTAGATATTCTGGCGTTAGCATATTCTATATAATATACAGGATTATCATTGCTATTTTGAATAGCTAAACTTAAATCAAAATCCATTTGAGTATCTAGACTTTTAGAAGCAAAGAAATATCTAGCAGCATTGATACCTACTTCTTCAACTAAATCATTTAATGTAATGGTTTTACCGGTTCTTTTACTTATTTTTACTTCTTCGCCATCTTTTAATAATCTTACCATTTGAAGAATTTTAATATCTAAGATGGTGCTATTATAGCCTAATATTTCTAAGGCTCCTTTTAAACGATTAATATAACCATGGTGATCTGCTCCAAGAACATCGATTAGTTCATTAAAACCACGATCTATTTTATTAGCATGGTATGCTATATCTGGTAAAAGATATGTATATGTACCATCATTTTTGACAATTACACGATCTTTTTCATCACCGTAAGCGGATGTTTTTAACCATAAGGCATCTTCACTTACATAGCAGCTATTACTTTTCTTAAATGTGTTTAAAACATTTTCAACTAAGCCACGATCATATAGTGATTGTTCACTAGTAAAGACATCAAAATTAACTCTTATTCTATCTAAATCTTTTTTTATTTCATCTAACAATACTTTTAGACCAGCTTCACGGAAAAATGATGTATCAGCAGATAATTTACTATCGCCATATTCTGCATATATAGAACTAGCAATAGCAATTATTTCTTTTCCATGATAGCCATCTTCTGGAATTTGATAATCTAGGCCACATTGTTCTTTATATCTTTCTTTAATTGAGATACCAAGATTATTCATTTGATTACCAGCATCGTTGATATAATATTCTCTGGTAACATCATAGCCACAATATGACATAATTCTAGATAGGCTATCGCCATAAGCAGCACCTCTACCATGACCAATATGAAGCGTTCCTGTTGGATTGGCACTAACATATTCAATATCTATTTTTTTGTTAGCTCCAATATTTGATCTACCATATTTTCTATCTTCTATGATAATCTTATTAATTTCGTCTAGTAGTCTTTTTTTAGTTAAGAAGAAATTAATAAATCCTGGATTAGCTACTTCTACTTTTTCTAACATATCACTGGCAATACTATTTTTAATCATATTGGCAATATCCATAGGATTTTGATGTAATCTTTTAGTTAAAACAAGAGCTATATTAGTTGAGTAGTTACCATTGGTTTCTTGTTTAGGAGATTCAATAATAATATCTTCTTGATTAAACTCAATGCCATTTTTACTTAGACTATCTTCGATAATAGATTGTAACTCTTTTTTTATACTCATTATTTATCACTCATTTCTAATAAATATTTATAAGTTATATTACTATCAACTATTTGATACGTAATTAATATTTTATCATTTTTTATGTCCATGTCTAGTGTTTTTATTAAAATATTTATGCTTGTGTGTAATTCTTTTAGATAATACTCAGATTGATATGTTTTATTTGGTTTAAATTCTATTTTATGTGAATATTCATCACAATCTCTATTTAGTATTATTTTATTGTCATTAATTATTATTTTATGTTTTATATTGTTATCTATATATGTTATGGTATCTTTATTTTTTATGGCTATAGCCGATATTTTTTCTTCTTTATTTTCAGTGATGTTTTTAAGATATCCTTTAATTTTAATTTTGATATAAAACACCTCCAATAGCAATTCAAGCTACATTATATCATAAGTTAATTAAAAATAGAACTCATATTTTTACTTTTTTGATAAATAATAATTATAGATACAGAAATGTGAGTGATTTTATGCGTTTTTTTAGGAAAATAAGAAAGTTATTATCCTTATTTATAATAATTTTTATTTTAATGAATATAGGATTATATATATATTGTTTGATAACTCCTAAAATTCAGATTACAAGAAATCAATCTTATTATTTATATGATATGAATAATAATCTTATCTATAACAATTATAGTTGGTTGGAATTAGGTAATATAAGTAATTATTTAATTGATGCAACATTATCTACTGAAGATAAACATTTTTATTACCATATTGGTTTTGATTATTTAAGAATAGTTAAGGCATTAATTAATAATATTTCTTCTAAAAGTCTATCAGAGGGAGCTTCGACAATTACACAGCAGTATGCCAGGAATTTGTATTTAAATTATGAAAAAACATGGAAGAGAAAATTTGATGAGGCTATTTTAGCATTTGAACTGGAAACTCATTATACTAAAGATGAAATACTTGAGGGGTACTTGAATACGATTAATTATGGGGGAGTATATGGCATAGAAAATGCGGCAAGGTATTATTTTGGTAAATCAGCTAGTGAGCTTGATTTAGCTGAAGCTTCTATGTTAGCTGGAATTCCACAATCACCATCAAATAATTCACCTATTACTAATATAGATAGAGCTAAAGAAAGGCAGAAAATTGTATTACAAATGATGTTAGAAAATAAAAAAATCAATGAAAGTGAATATAATGAGGCGTTTAATAAAAATTTAGTTTATATAGGGGAGAGTAATGCTAATACGACATCAGGAAAATTATATTTTAAAGATGTTGTTTTAAATGAATTAAAAAATATTGATAGGATTCCTGATTCTATCCTTAATGTTGGGGGGATTAAGATATATACTACTTTAGATAATGAAGCTCAAAATAATTTAGAAATGGCTATTAATCAGAAATATAATAATGATTTACAGGTATCTGCTCTTTTAATGAATCCAGATAATGGTGGTATTATAGCTTTAGTTGGAGGAAGAGATTATAATACTAGTCAATTTAATAGAGCTACTAGTGCTAAAAGGCAGGTGGGTTCAACAATGAAACCATTTTTATATTATACAGCTTTAGAAAATGGATTTACTTCGGCTTCGTCTTTTATCAGTGAGAAAACAACTTTTTCTTTTGCTAATGATAGGAAATATACACCTAAAAACTATAATGATAAATATGCTAATGGACCACTATCAATGGGGGCGGCAATTGCTTATTCAGATAATATATATGCTGTTAAGACGCATCTGTTTTTGGGTGAAGAAAAATTAGTATCAATATCTAATAGGTTAGGAATTACTAATAAACTTGAAGCTGTTCCTTCATTGGCACTTGGAACTGAAGAAATTAGTTTAATGGAGATGGTTAGTAGTTATGCTGCATTTGCTAATATGGGATACAAAGTTAAAGAACATGCAATAGATAGAATAGAAGATAGTAATGGGAATATTTTATATCAATTTAGGGAAGAAAAGAGTAATATTTTAAATGAAAGTTTAGTATATATTTTGAATGAAATGCTAACTTATACTTACGATAAAGATTTTGTTGATTATAATTATCCTACTTTAATTAGTTTGTTGCCTAAGATTACTAATAAATATGCTATAAAATCTGGGACTACTAATACTGATATGTGGATTATTGGTTATAATAAAAATGCTGTTTTAGGAATTTGGACTGGTTATGATGATAATAGGGAGATAAGTGATAATTATAGTAATATTCATAAGGATATTTGGATCCAAGTTATGGAAGAATATTTAAAAGACAAAGATAATACTTGGTATCATGCTCCGAATAATATTGTTGGGGTACTTGTTAACCCAATTACTGGGGAGATAGCTAAGCAAGATAATAAAAGGAGTAAAATGTTCTATTTTATAAAAGGAACTGAACCATATACGGATAATAATTATGATTTAGATTCTGTTTTTAAAGAAAAAAGTGAGTAAAATAAAAAAAGGTTTTTAAACCTTTTAAAATTCAATAATTATACATTTATTTATTTCGTTACTGTATGCTTTATAATCAATATCATTGTCATTTAAGAATTCAATTAGTTGATCATATTTATCTTCAGTTGGTTCTTCAACCGGTACTTGATAGTTCATTTCTGGAGCTACAGGTGTTGGTTCCATAGTTTCATTATTTTCTGTATTAAACAAAGGAAGATCTGCAGCTGGTGCCGAAGCTATAGGTTGGCTAGCAACTTCTGGCATTGGTGCTATTTCTGGAACTACTGGAGCTGGTGCAGCTGGGGTTGGTTCTGTAAATAGCGGAATATCTGCCATACTTGGTTGAGGTGCATTATTCATAGGTTCTGGAGCTGGCATTACAACTGGTTCTGGAATTACTGGCTGACTAGCAACTTCTGGCATTGGTGCTACTTCTGGAGCAGCTGGTGCTGGAGCCACACTTGGATTGATACCAAAATTTGGTATAGGGTTTGGTTCTGGCATAGATGGAGCTTGTGGCATTGGGTTTATTGCTTGCATATTCATAGAATTTAATGATGCATCATTGGCATTTTGGTTAGGGTTTAAATTAGGAAAAAAGTTTCCGTTATTCATATTATCACTTTCCTTTTCTTCTTTTTTTTCTTCATCACTGATATTTAGTGATTTCATTATATCGCTAATTGCTGATTTAATTTCTTCTTCAGTAACTGTTTTTTCATTTATTATCTCATCTAACTCTTTAACACTTAGTCTTTCATTTATTACTCTTTCTAGTAATTCTTTTTGTTTTGCTTCATCAGTTATGCTAAGTAGACTTTTGGCATGTCGTTCACTTATTCTTCTTTTCATTAGGGCATCTTGAATATTTTGAGGTAATGCTAAAAGTTTTAATTTATTTGAAATTGTAGTTGGTGTTTTACCAACCATTTCTCCTAATTGTTGTTCACTTATTTCTTTAGCTGATATTACATCTTTATATGCCTGTGCTTCTTCAATTGGACTCATATTTTCTCTTTGAATATTTTCAATTAGAGCTAATTCTTTTAATTTAGATTCTTCAAAGTTTTTAACAAGAACGGGAACTTTGGTAAGGCCTGCCATTTTAGCAGCACGCATTCTACGTTCTCCTGAAATTATTTCATATGAATTACCTTTTTGAATTACTAATATGGGATTTAATATACCATATTCTTTAATTGAAGCTGCTAATTCTTTTAGTGATTCTTCATTGTATGCTTTTCTTGGTTGATAGCTATTGGGCATTAATAAGCTAATATCAACATAAAAAACACTTTCTGTTTGTTCCAATTTACCACCTCTCATTCTTCTCTACCCTATATTAATATAATACACTAAATTATTATTTTTTTCAACAGTTTTATGTTTTAATATTTTATGTTATACTTTGTTTGGTGATATTTGTGAAAATTAATGGAGAATCGATAGATATAGCAAAAGTTATTGAAGAAAATGATTATAATAATTTATTGATTAAAAGAAGAGAAAACAATTTATTACTTAGTGACTATCAAGTAAGTGTATTGAATAATAATAGTTTTGATTATAAAAAATATGGTAGTTTAAGGGAATTATTATTTGATATTGAGGATTATTTAAATGAGAATTACGATGAAGAATTAGATATTGTTAGTAATCAAATTGCTGAAATGATATATTATATGGATACAAAAAAATAAAGATATATTTAGATATCTTTATTTTTAATTTGATTATATGTTCTAGGATAAATATCTGGTGTTTTTGTTTCTTTTGTTATTTTATATATTGTGCGATTACTTTCTTCAAATGGAAGTTTAAATTTAATTATCGATTCATTAATTAAATGTAATTTTTGATAATAATTATCGATGTTTTTTATTTCTTCATCAATATTTGATTTTAAGGCTATGAATGTACCATTAGTTTTTAGTGCGGGAATTGAATATTCTAAAAGATGTTTTAAAGGGGCTACGGCTCTCGATGTTACGATATCATATTTTTCTCTATTTACTTTGGTATATTCTTCGGCTCTAGCATTAATAACATTAATATTATCTAATGATAATTGTTTAATTACATATTTTAAAAATTCACATTTTTTTTGCGTAGCATCTAATAAATCTATTTTTAAATTAGGAAAGGCTATTTTTAATACTAGACCTGGAAATCCAGCACCAGTACCTATATCTAAGATATATTGATCGTTTAAACTAATGCTTTTTACTATTGTCAAAGAATCATAAAAATGTTTTAAGTATACTTGATTTTCTTCTGTAATTGCTGTTAAATTATATTTTTTATTTTCTTCTACTAAAAGAGAATAATAAGTTCCTAGTTGTTCTAATTGATGATTATTTAGATTTATATTTAATTTATTTAATTCAGTAATAAATTTTTCTTTATTCATGATAATACTTCCTTAAATATATCATTAGTATTGATATGTCAGCAGGATTAACTCCACTAATTCTTAGAGCTTGACCAATTGTTGTTGGATTAACTTTAAGTAGTTTTTGTCTAGCTTCAGTGGCTAGATTAGGTACTTTATTATAATCTATGTCTTTTGGTATTTGCTTTTCTTCGTATTTTAACATTTTATTAGCTTCTTTATTTACTTTATTTATATATCCTTCATATTTTATATTTATTTCTACTTGTTCACAGATTACTTCTGAATATTCTTTTGGTAATAATTGATTGTTTTTTAGGATATCGATAGTTATTTCTGTTCTTTTAAGTAGATTATATAATGATATTGAATCTTTTATTGTGGCACTATTTAGATTTAACAATAATTGATTATTTTCTTTGGTAGGATTTAATTTTGTTTCTTTTAGATAATTTGTTAATTCTTTGATGGCTTGTTTTTTGGCTAAAAATCTTTGATATCTATCTTCTTTTATCAAACCTGATTGATATCCATATTCGGTTAATCTAATATCAGCATTATCATGTCTTAGAATTAGCCGATATTCTGCTCTAGATGTTAACATACGATATGGTTCTATTGTTCCTTTAGTTACTAAATCATCTATTAAAACACCAATATAAGCTTCATTTCTTTTTAGGATTAATGGTTCTTTATTATCTATCGATAAGGAAGCATTGATACCAGCTATAATTCCTTGGCCGGCTGCTTCTTCATAACCACTAGTTCCATTTATTTGGCCTGCAGTATACAAATTTTTTAGGACTTTTGTTTCTAGGGTTCTATTTACTTGGGTAGGGTAGATAGCATCATATTCAATAGCATAGGCATATTTATTGATTATAGCATTTTCTAAACCTGGTAGTGAATGAACCATTTTTTCTTGAACATCTCTTGGCATACTGGTAGAAAAACCTTGTAAATACATATCATCATAATAGATACTTTCTGGTTCTATAAATAATTGATGGCGTTCTTTATCACTAAATCTGACTATTTTATCTTCAATTGATGGACAATATCTTGGCCCAACACCTTCAATATCATCTCTACCGCCATACATAGCAGATTTATTCAAATTATCTAAGATAATTTTGTGTGTTTCTGGAGTGGTATAGATTAAGTGACAAGGTATTTGTTTTGATATATCATATGTTTCATCTTGCTCGGTATTAAAACTATAACATTTTGAATCTCCTGGTTCTTCTTTAGTTTTAGTAAAATCAATTGAACTTTTTTCAATTCTTTGTGGTGTTCCTGTTTTTAGTCTTAAGATATCAAAACCATATGATCTTAATTTGTCACTTAAATGCATTGATGGTCTTTCTCCATGGGGACCACTTCTTGTTCTTTCTGAACCTACTAATATATCGGCTTTTAAATAGGTCCCTGTGGTTAGGATTACTTTTTTACTATAAATTTTCTCATTATTCTCAGTGACAACACCTAAAACAGTATTTTCTTCAACAATTAAATCTTCAATCATTGATTCTTTAATGGTTAAATTTTTAGTTTTTTCTAATTCTTTTACCATTTCTTTTGGATAGGTTACTTTATCAACTTGAGCTCTTAATGATCTTACAGCTGGTCCTTTAGAGGAATTAAGCATTTTCATTTGTAGCATACTTCTATCGGCAATTCTTCCCATAATACCACCTAAAGCATCAATTTCACGGACAATTATTCCTTTAGCACTACCACCAACTGATGGGTTACATGGTAGGGTAGCTATATTATTTTTACTAGCTGTAATTAATAACGTTTTTTTACCTATATGAGCTGCAGCATATGCTGCCTCACATCCAGCATGGCCGCCACCTACGACAATTACATCATATTGCATTTTATCACTTACTTTCCTAGGCAAAATCTGGAGAATATTTCATTTATTAATTCATCTGTATATGTTTCTCCAATAATTTCTCCTAAAATACTCCAAACATCTTTTAAATCCATCTCAATAATATCAATTGGAGCATTATTTTCAATATTTTTAATACATTCTTTAATAATATTTAATGATTTATTTAATAATGATATACTTCTAGCATTACTTAAATATGTCATGTCTTTCGTATCTATTTGTTCCATATTAAACATATTAATAATTGCTTGTTTCAAATCTTCTAAACCAGTATTATCCTTTAAACTTATTTTAATACTATCTTCAGACAATTCTAGTTTATTTGGTAAATCAGTTTTATTAATAACAATAATATGTTTTTTATTTTTAATTGTTGATAATAATTTCTTTTCTTCTTCGGTTAAGACATCATTATTATTTAGCATAAAAATTACTAAATCAGCTTTATTAATTATTTCTAAGCTTTTATTAACACCAATACTTTCTACTAGATCATTAGTTTTTCTGATGCCTGCAGTGTCAATGATATTGCAAAGTATTCCATTTAGAATAAATTTACCTTCAACTATATCTCTGGTTGTTCCTTCAATATTGGTTACAATAGCCTTATCTTCTTCAAGTAAAGCATTTAAAAGACTACTTTTACCAACATTTGGTTTACCAACAATACCAATATTTATACCTTCATTGATAAGTTTTCCATTTTCAGAGTTAGCAATAATATTTAATAATTTTGTTTTAAAACTTTCAATCGATGGTAATATTTTGTCATTAGTTACTACTTCGATATCCTCATATTCTGGGTAATCTATGTTTACTTCAATATTACTAATGATATCAATTAGTTCTTTTCTAAGTGATGATATTAAAGAAGAGACATTACCATTTAATTGATTAATTGATACTTTTCTAGATTTTTCTGTTTTAGCTTCGATTAGATTCATAACTCCTTCAGCTTGAGTTAAGTCAATACGACCATTTAAGAATGCTCTTTTAGTAAACTCTCCAGGTTCTGCTAATCTAGCTCCATTATTTAGAAGTAACTCCAATACTTTATTAGTTGTACTAATTCCACCGTGACAGTTTATTTCAACGATATCTTCAGTAGTAAACGTACGTGGAGATAACATAACACTTACTAACACTTCATCGATTATTTCTCCTTCATTAACTATGTGTCCGTAGTGAATAGTATGTGTTTTTACTTTAGTTATATCCTTATCAAATATTTTATTAACTATATTTATTGATTCTGTTCCACTAACTCTGATAATAGAAATAGCTCCAATACCTAAAGCAGTAGAAATAACAGCAATTGTATCTTCCATAATATTCCCTCCAATTCCATAATATTTTATCACATAAATAGAAAAAAAGATTAAAAATAAGTTATTTTTTAATCTTTTTCTTCTTTAGGTTTAATTACTACACATCTATTTGGTTCTTCACCAACAGATTCAGTATAAACGTATTTATTTTCTGATAAGATACTATGAATTATTCTTCTTTCATAAGAATTCATACTATCTAATTTTGTTTCTACTTTTGTTTCTTTTACTTCTCTAGCTACTTTCTTTGCTAAAAACTCTAAATTTTTTACTCTTTTTTCTTTATAGTTTTCAACATCTAAGATTATTCCAATAAACTCATTTGTTTCATTATGAACTATTTGTCTTATAATTGTTTGAAGTGCTTCGATAGTTGAACCATTTCTACCAATTAGAACGGCGTTATGATCTGAGAATAGTTTAATGGTTAAATTATCACTTCTTCTTCTAACTTCAAGATTTACATTAAGTCCCATCATTTTAGTTATTTCAATAATACTTTCTTTAATAAAATCTATTAAATCATTATAATTAATAACTTCTATTTTGACATTTTTCTTAAGTAAGCTGTTTTTTTCTTCTAGAACATTAACGATTAAATCTTTTTCATTTATTTTTAATTCTGATAAAGCTTTTTCAATTGCTTCTTCTTTAGTTTTTCCTTCATATTCATATTTTTTCATTATATAACCTTCTTTCTTTCAACCATATAATTTTGGAATATTGTAAATAAATTTGATGTTACCCAATATATTCCTACGGCACTTGCAATGGTGAATGAACTGTAGGTAATTAGCGCTAACATAAAATATAATGTTGATTTCATATTCATTGCTGGATTAGCTGATTGATCTTTTAATGTTTTTCTAAATGAGAATAATGTTGCAACAAATATTAGGATTACCAATATTATATAAGCATATTCACCATGAGAAATTGCATTCCAAGGAGTCCTACCTAATTCAAAGAATAAGAATTTATCTTCAAATATTGCTGGTGTTCTTTGAATTGCTTCATAAAATGCTAGCAATAATGGTAATTGAATAAATGCTAATAAGCATCCAGCAATTGGATTTATTTTATATTTTTGATATATTAGCATCATTTCTTGAGCTTTTCTATTTTGATCTTCAGCACTAGTTTTATTTTCATATTTCTTTTCTAATCTTGTTAATTCTGGTTGGGCTTTTTTTATTAATTCAGATTGCATTGCTGTTTTCTTAGTAAATGGATATAACACTATTCTAAGAATTAAACATGTACAAATTAGGGCTAGACCATAATTTTTTAATGCTGATCCAATTTTAATAATTAACCAAGCTAATGGTTTAACAAAGATACTTGTCCATAAACCTTCATAATTTTTTAATGGAGTAAATTTACTGCATGATGGTAATGAATCAATATCAACATTATTTTCTTTGTATATTTCAATTGTTGATGCTTTTGTTGGTTTACAAATAATATTATCGGTAATTGTTTGGCCATTTTCACTATTTTTAACTACTTTTCCATCGCTATCTTTTAAAAATCTAGCACAACCTGTTAAGATAAAAATAGAGAATACTAATAAAATTAATTTTTGATATTTTTTTTGCATTATTTCACCACTTTCTTAAATAATTCTAATAATTCTTTAGCCATTTCTTCATACGTTAATGATATTATGGCTTCTTTAGTTATTATAACATAACTAAAACCTTTTTGTATATAGTTTTCATTAGTGATGATAATATTTTTTATCCTTCTTTTTATTTTATTTCTAACATTAGCTTTACCTATCTTTTTAGGAATAGAAATACCATATTTATTATTATCAGTTGCAGTATAGAAAATACTAAAATATTTATTTTTTATTGATTGTTTTTTTTGAATTATTTCAGTAAAATCTTTACTTTCTTTAATTATTTTTTCTTTATTCATATTAACCTCTTTCAATAAAAATAAACAAAAAACCACTATTAGTGGCTATGCGCTTAGTTTTTTTCTTCTTTTTGCTCTTCTTTTATTGATAACTTTACCTTCCATTCTGGCAAAGAAACCATGTTTTTTAGCTTTTTTTCTTTTATTTG
>CAMZBG010000012.1 GCA_947304495.1 uncultured Clostridia bacterium
TTGGTGATAATGATCAGGCTATATATGCTTTTAGGGGTGCTAATTATAAGAATATTCTAAATTTTGAAAAGGATTATCCTAATTGTAAAGTTATAATGTTAGAAGAGAATTATCGTTCAACACAGAATATATTGGATGCAGCTAATAGTGTTATTAAACATAATAAGATGAGAAAAGATAAGAATTTATGGTGTAATAATGATGTTGGTAGTAAAGTTAAATATATTAAGGTAGATAGTGATAAAGATGAATGTGCTTATGTGTCTGATAAGATAAAAGAATTACATAATGATAAGAATGTTGGTTATGAAGATATTGCTATTTTGTATAGAACTAATGCTCAATCAAGATTAATTGAAGAGGAAATGTTAAAGAATGGTATTCCATATAGAGTTGTTGGTAGTTTCTATTTCTATAATAGAAAAGAAATTAAAGATTTACTTTGTTATTTAAGACTTATCAACAATCATTATGATGATGTTAGTTTACTTAGGGTTATCAATACTCCTAAAAGAGGTATAGGAGATAAAACAATTGAAAACATTACTAATGTAGCTACTGAAAAAGGAATATCTTTATTTGAAGCAATCGAAAGTGGTAAAGAGTTAACCTTTAAAAACTTAATCTTAGATATGGAAAAGAAATGTGAGAATCTTACTTTAACTGAGATGGTAGATGTTATATTAAATGATAGTGGAATGAAAAAGGAATATAGTGATAAATCATTAGAATCAGAGATTAGATTGGAAAACTTAGAAGAATTTAAGTCTATAACTAAGGGATATGAAGAGGAATATGGAGTTATTTCTTTAACTGATTTCTTAAATGAAGTGGCTATAGTTAGTGATATATCTGAGCATGAAGATAGTAGTAATAAAGTTAGTTTAATGACTATTCATGCGGTTAAAGGACTAGAGTTTGATAATGTCTTTATCGTAGGAATGGAGGAAGGAATATTTCCACATTATAATTCAATCAATGAGGGAACTAGTGCAGCGATTGAAGAGGAAAGAAGATTATGTTATGTAGCAATAACGAGAGCAAAGAAAAATTTATGGATGTTAAATGCGAAAAGAAGAATGTTATTTGGTAATACGCAAATTAATTTACCAAGTAGATTTATGGATGAGATTGATAGCAAATATATAGAAGAAGAAAATCAGCGTACAGGACTGATTGACAAAATTGCTAATTTTGTTAAAGAAGACAATTTTAGAACTGATGATGTTTCTTATAATGTTGGTGACCATGTTAAACATGATAATTTTGGTGAAGGCGTAGTTGTTTCAGTAGATAAGACATTAATTACCATTGCTTTCCCTCACCCATACGGAATTAAAAAAATGATGGCTAATCATAAATCAATTACAAAGATTTAAAAGACTATATTTAGTCTTTTTAATTTACCAGGTAATTTTATCAAGAATATAATATACTGGTGATATAAATGAATTATCTTATATTAGTTAATAGAGATAACTTATTGGATAGGACATATACACCTAATAATTTAGTAGTTACCAAAAGTAAATACAAAGATAATATATTAATTAATGATAAGGTATATAATATGTTTTTATTTATGCAATTAGAAGCATTAAAAAACGGATATGATATTGATATAATGAGTGGATATAGGGATTATAGATATCAAAATAAAATATATAATAAACTAATTAAGAAAAAAGGAATGCATTATGCATTCAGGTATATCGCTCCAGCTGGAGCTTCTGAGCATCAAACTGGATTAGCTATTGATATATGTATATATCGTAATAACAAGTGTTATATTGAACATGAAATAGAGAATTATTTAGAAATAAAATGGCTACATAATAATGCTCATAGATTTGGTTTTATTTTAAGATATCCTTATTTAAAAGAAGATGTAACAGGATATAATTATGAAGCATGGCATTTTAGATATGTAGGAAACTTAGCTAGTTATATATTTTATAATAATTTGACACTAGAGGAATATTTACAAAAATAGTATGATGTGATATTACATATGGTAAATTAAAGTATTGAAAACTAATGATATAAATGTTATGATATTATTGGTGATGTTATGGGAAGAGAAAAAGCAAAAAAAAGAGCTATTATCATAGTAAGTATATGTTTAGTATTACTAATAGGTGCATTAATAGCTGATAATTTATTAAGTAAATCATATTTAATTGAGATAAAATATAAAGATTTAGTAGAAAAAGTAGAAAATAAAGAAACATTCATATTATTAATTAGTCAAACTACTTGTTCTCATTGTATGGAATATAAGCCTAAAGTTAAAAAAGTAGCTAATAAATATAAAGTAGAAGTATATTATATTGAATATGATAAATTTAGTGATGATGAGAAAAAATATGTTAAGGAGCATTTTAATTTTGATGGAACACCACAAACAATATTTGTAAATGATGGTGAAGAAAAAACGATAGCTAAGAGAATAAATGGTGATGCTTCAATTGAAAAAATTATTAATAAATTTAAAAGTAATGGTTTTATAAGTTAACCATTACTTTTTTAATTGTCAATCATACTTACATTATCTAGCAAAACGCCAGTACCTTCAGCAACACATGTAAGTGGACTTTCAGCTGTAAATACGGGTACTTTTAATTCACTAGCCAATAGTTGATTAAAACCATCAACAAGGGATCCACCGCCTGTTAAGACGATACCTTTATCAATAATATCAGCTGATAGTTCTGGTGGAGTTTGTTCCAAGATACTTTTAGCAGCATGAATAATTGTATAGACGCTTTCTCTCAATGCCTCTTCTACTTCTTCACTAGTTAAATTTATCGTATGAGGCAATCCAGTTACTAGGTCTCTACCTCTCACTTCCATTTTTTCATCCTTGCTACCTGGAAAAACGGTACCAATAGTTATTTTGATATCTTCGGCTGTACGTTCACCTACCAACAATTTATATTTATCTTTAATATATTTAATGATATCATTATCAAAAGCATTACCAGCTATTCTGATAGAAGCACTTTCTACGATGCCTCCAAGCGATAAAATAGCAATATCAGTAGTTCCTCCACCAATATCAATTACCATATTTCCAGATGGTTTAGAGATATCCATACCGGCACCAATAGCTGCTACTTTAGGTTCTATTTCAAGAAATACCTTTTTAGCTCCTGTTCTTTCAGCAGCCTCTTTAATAGCATTTCTTTCTACTTGTGTTATATTAGATGGGCAACATATTAATATTCTAGGGCGTCTAAAGAAACTTTTACCATTTACTTTTTTAATGAAGTAATTAAGCATTACTTCAGTAGTTTCAAAATCTGCAATAACACCATCTTTCATAGGTTTAATAGCCAATACTTTTCCTGGAGTACGGCCTAACATTTCTCTAGCTTCGGTACCTACTGCTAGTGGTCTTTTAGTATCAGCATCGATAGCTACGACGCTCGGTTCATTTAGAACAATACCTTCTTCTTTGATATAGATTAAAACATTGGCTGTTCCTAGGTCAATACCGATATCTTTATTAAACATAATGTCACCTTCAATCTATAATTATTTTATCATATATTAGACTAAAATTACAGCGTTAGTTCTTTTTTTCTTAAAAATAATTGTCTTGTAGATTCTCCACCTTTAATATGTCTTGTTTCAATATGTTCATTCATTATTCTTTGAATTCTCAGATACTTATCTTTATCAATTAATTTTAATCTTTCTTTTAAATCTTTATGGACTGTACTTTTACTAACACCAAAGATATTAGCTGTTTTACGAATGGTATCTTTGGTTGATATAATGTAATTAGCAATATTTTCTACCCTTTCAATAATATTCTTTTGCAATCTTATTACCCCTTTAGTAAAGTATATTATTTGAAAAAAAGGCATATGCCTATAATTCATTTTCATTCTTGTTATAACTATCTTCTGGATTAATATTACGACCTTGATATGATAATTCAAAATGAAGATTATAATCATTACTATATAATTTACAAGTGCCACTTTTAGCTATTACTTGGCCACGCATAACATTATCATCTACTTTAACTAAGACGTCTGATAAGCTTTGATAGACACTTACAAGATCATTATTGTGTCTAATTTTAATAGTTTTACCTAGTATTTCATTATCAGTTACTTCAATAACAGTACCATCTAGTATAGATACAATATCAAATGATTCATTATATTTATAGCTAGTACCTGAATTTTGCATATATGTTCCTTCATATAATATCAAAGCTTTCTTTTGATCTTCTTCACTACCATTATAATTATAAAATGGTTTATTCAAGGTTACTTCTTCATTAATAAATGGTTTTAGAATAGTATTATCTACCACGACAACAGGAACATATTCATTGTCAGTAACAATTTCTTTATCAACATATTCCATTATTTCATTACTTTCAAAATTTTCTTTATTGATTATTCTACCAATAAGATACATACTTGTACCAAAAATAAATATCGCCATGACATATATAGCAGGAACAGTAAATAATTTTAAATTTTTCTTATTCATTTCACTCACCTACTTAAAGTTTTAACATTTTTCTTAAATATATACATTTTAATTTAATTTTGTTAAATTAACTTTTTGATAGTAGTGTTTTAATATTTCTTCATAGGTATATCCTGCTTTAGCCATTCCTAATGCTCCATATTGACTCATCCCTACTCCATGGCCGTATCCCTTCATAGTAATAGTTACATAATTTCCTTTTAATTCGATAGTAAAATCTGTCGATCTTAATGATAATTTATTATAGACATCTGTTCCTTTAAAAGTTACATTATTGATTTTTAAAAGAAGTATCCGATTAGTATTACTTCTTTTTAGTATTTCAATATTTAAATTTTTATTATAAGGAATATTTAATTTCTGATAAAATTCATTTAAATCAATATTTTTAGTAGTAAGATAAGCACTAGAATATTCTTTATCCCATGGGCTTTCAACACTTTTTAAATATTCACAATTAAAATCAAAAATATTTTGACTATCTTCGGTATAGCCATTACTAGTAGAAAAGAACATGGCATCAGCTACAGAATCATTATACTCTAAATATTCATCAATAGTTTCATTGACAGCTGTTCTTAGTTTATTAATATTTTTTATATAACTATTACCCCATACACTATGAAGATATTCATTATCTAAATAAACTTGATTTTGAATACTGTCAACAACATCATAAGGATTATCTTTATTATATTCCATTCTTTTTAAGGCATAGCTTCTAGAAGCTACTGCTTGGGCTTTTAAGGCTTCTAATTCAAAATCAATAGGCATTTCACCGGCTAAGACACCTACGATATATTCTTCTAAGGGAATAGTTTCGGTGTTACCCGTCTTAGATCTTTTAATTCTAATATATCTTATGTTAATGTATGATAGTTCTATTTCTTTATAATTTTTATTATATATTATGGCAATAAAAAAAGGAATAAATACAAGTAAAAAGATGAAGATGATGATTTTTTTCATACCATGCCTCTTTTCTTACTGCAACACTTCCTTAATTTTTTAAACAATTTAAAAAGTTAATAATAAAGTTTGATACCATATATGTTAAACTGAAAACTAAAAGTATATAGAATACTCTAGCTTGATAGATGTGATTAATTTTAAATATCTTGTTAATATTTAATCCTTCCATAGACCAAATAACAATAGCCATAATGATTAAATATAATAAAAGATTATACATTTTCTTCCATTTCCTTTACTTTATCATTTCTACGTTTATGTCTTTCTAAGTTAGAGAATGGTGTTTCAAGAAAAGTTTTAATTACTTCTTTCATCTCTTCTCGATCCATTTCTTCTGATATTGAAATAGCATTAGCATTGTTATCATATCTAGTTAAAGCGGCTTCTCCTTTATTAGATACTTTAGCACAATATATACCTTTAATTTTATTCATAGCTATACTCATGCCAATACCTGTTCTACAGATAGTTATCCCAAAATCAACTTCTTTATTAAGAATGGCTTTTCCTAATTTCTTAGCACAATCTGGATAGTCTACGGGATCACTAGTGGTAGCTCCGTAATTAATAACATTATATCCAAGTGATGTTAAATATTCAGTAAGAAATTTATTAATTTCTACTCCATGATGATCATTTGTTATACCTATATTCATTATATCAATCCTTTCTTATGATTTTCTATTTTAATATTATGATAGCTTTTTATTAAAGTCAATATATTTAATTTTTTTGACATTTTTTTGACAGGGATTTTATATATTTAATTATATTATTATAAAAGAGAAAATAATGTCAAAAAAAAAGACCCAAGGGTCAATTATTTAGATTCTTTATCAAATCCATATTTCTTATTAAATTTATCTACTTGTCCTTTTCTAGCACTAGTATTTTGCATTCCTGTGTAGAATGGATGGCATGCTGAACATACTTCAACACTAATATTTTCCTTTGTAGATTTAGTTTTGAAAGTATTACCACAAGCACATGTTACAGTAGCTTCAACATAATTTGGATGAATATTCTTTTTCATATTATTTCTCCTTTCGCCATGACTAATACAAGTCATAGTAATAAACACATTTGATATTATATCAAGGTTTTTTAGAAATTTCAACTATTTTTCTATTTATTTTGTCAATTCCTTTTTGATTTAAATAATAGGTATCTTTATCGATTAAATATTCATGATGATTATAAAATATGCTATTTAGATCAATGTAAGTATATTTATAGCTATTAGTTATCTGTTTTAATTTATAATTAATATAGGTAAAAATATCATTATTTTTATTAGTTATATTATAGTAACCTAAGATATATACTTGATTATAATTATATTTAGATATTTCATTTAATATTTCTTCATAATTATTAATTATATTGTTTAGATAGGTATATATTTCTTTATGATTATTATTTAATTTATAATAAATATCATTCATACCAATAGAAATAATTAAAATATCAGCTTTATTTAATAGTCTATGAATAGATATTTGATTATTATTTTCTTGATTATATTTAATGATATTTAATAAGTCAGTAATATGATAATCTTTATTAATATAAGTATTATCAACATTACTTATATTAGCAACATTATCACCAATAGATACAATATATAAATTATTATCTTCGGTTATGTTATAGATATAATAACAAGAAAATAATAAGAAAAAAAGAAATAATATAAGTATTATTTTTTTCATAGTTATCACTATTAAATATATTATATTATTTCTATTTTAGCACCTACGGCTGTTAATTTTTCAACTATTTTATCATATCCTCTTAGGATATATGAAATATTATCAATAGTAGTTATACCTTCAGCTATTAAGCCAGCTACAAGTAAGGCTGCTCCACCACGCAAGTCTGTGGCATTAACATCGGCACCAACCAATTTAGTTCTACCTTTTATATATGCTTTACGATTATCTTTTCTAATTTGGGTATTAGCACCCATTTTATCTAATTCTAAAAGATTCATAAAACGATTTTCCCAAATAGTTTCTTCAATACTACTTCTACCTTTACATTGAGTTAAGAATGTAGCCATTATTTGTTGTAGATCGGTAGGGAATCCTGGAAAAACTAAAGTTTTAATATCGATAGCTTTATAATCTTTTACTTCATGGATAACAATATTATCTACTCCTATTTCCATTTCAACACCAGCTTCGGTAAGTTTAGCAATAAGAGCTTCTAGATGGTTTGGAATAATGTTATCTATTTTTAAATTTTGACCTAGAAGGGTTGCCATTATGATATAGGTTCCTGCTTCAATGCGATCAGGAATAACTTCATGGAAGCAACTATGTAGATATTTAACTCCTGTTATGGTTATTGTCTTAGTACCTGCTCCCTTTATTTTAGCTCCCATATTATTTAAAAATGTAGCAACATTAACTATTTCTGGTTCTTCAGCGGCATTGTCAATAATCGTTTTACCTTTAGCTTTAACAGCTGCCAACATAATATTTATTGTGGCTCCAACGCTAGGAAAATCTAGATATATATTATTTCCTTTTAATTGATCAGCTTCAATTAAGAAATGATTACCTTCTTCAGTAATTCTAGCACCTAATAATTCAAATCCTTTTAAATGAAGATTTATAGGTCTTGCACCAATGGCACAGCCACCAGGAAAATACATAGATACTTTTTTAAATTTTCCCAATAGTGCTCCCATAAAATAATATGATGCACGTAATTTTTTAGATAAATCTTCAGTTATTTCATTATTGATAATATCGCTAGAATTAATTTCTACACGACCAATTTGACGATTTATTTTAGCGTTTAAATGAGTTAGAATGTTTTCTAAGTCATCAACATCTGTTATGTCAGGAACATTACTAATAGTAGCTGTTTCATCGCAAAGGATAGCTGCCGGTATTAGCGCAACAGCACTATTTTTGGCTCCACTTATAGTTATTGTTCCAGACAATTTATGTCCGCCTTCGATTCTTATTTTAGGCATAGATACCTCCCTTTATATATTATGTAAATATTGTTTTTTGGTTCAACTATACAATAACACAAAATGGCTTAAATTGCAAGTATTTAGGGCTTAAGTATACAGGTAGTTTGAAGGCTATATTGGAATATAAAAACTGAGTTAAATAGTTATTAACTCAGTTTCTTTATTTTGTTTAGCTATGATGATATTTTTAAAATCTATTTTTTCTTTTGCTAATCTATCTATTAGGGTATTATATGCTAACTCTTCAGTATTATTTTCTTCAGATAAGTGAGCTAAAATTAATATTTTAGTATTATTACCAATAAATTTAGCTAAGTATTTAGCAGAATCATAGTTAGATAAGTGACCTTTGTCTGAAAGAATTCTTTTTCTTAATTGAAAAGGATAACTACCATTATTTAGCATTTCTATATCATGATTACTTTCAAAGATATAGGCATTTCTATTAGATAGGATATCAAAATATTTTCTATTTATATATCCTGTATCAGTTAAATATACGACTGATTTATTTTTATTATTTACAATATAACCAAGGGATTCTTCAGTATCATGAGAAGTTTTAATTGTTTCTACGATTATATCTTTTAGTTTTATTGTATCTTCTTTTATGTATTCATAATTAGTCAGATAATCCAAATATGGATGCATTTTTTCAGTTATGTATACTTTAGCATTAGTATGCTTTGCAAATATTGGTAATCCTTTAATGTGATCAGAATGAATATGGGTTATGAAGATTGCATCTAACTCATTGGGATTTACATCTAATAACGCTAATTTATTAATAATATATTTACTGCTGTTACCACAATCTAATAATATTTTAGTTTTATTGGTTTCAATATAAGTAGTGTTTCCTTTACTACCACTTGATAAAACACATATTTTCATTAGTAGATACTAAATGGATTTATATGGCGTCCACCATTATATGGTATGCCTATCCATACTCCAAAATCTAAGTGGGTTCCAGCAATTGAACCTGATCCATATGCAGGGGTTGGAACAACATATCCAGTATTACCCATAGTTGCTATTTTTTGACCTCGAGATACGACCTGTCCTGGTTTTACTAAAACGCTATTTAAGTGCATATATTGTGTATAATAACCCCCAATATTATGGTTAATAATAATATAGTTACCTCTTGTCATATTACAACCTGTATCACCTCTAATACAGTTACTACCTACAGCATATACTGTACCATTATTAGCAGCATAGATTGGAGAGCCCCAACTTACAGAAATATCGATAGCAGCATGGAATGATCCCCAACGATACTGATAGCCAGTAGTTATTGTATATGGTTTATTTGTTGGCCATGCCCAGTATGATAAGTCAGCAACATTAGGAATATATCTTTCACCTTTAACTAAGATCTTACTTACAGAAGGTTTAATTTCAACACTACTGATAAGAGCAACATCGGCAATTTGGCCATTGATATATTGATATTTTCTGGTTACTTTATCTAAGCCATTCTCCCCTTCTCTTTCAGTATATGAGTAACCTATTACTAATTCACTATCATATTTTACTTCTGTAGAGAATTTGGCTACTTCTTCACTAACAGAGTGTTTTTCAACGACAATACTTAATACTGGATTGATAAGGCCGACATTTACTTTTTGAGATGCATATAACAAATTATTGACACTAGTAAATTCAGGATTGGCTATTAAGAATTCTTTGGTATTTAGTTTATTAGCAGTAGCTACTGATTCAATAGTATCTCCTTCTTTAACTACATACGTATTTTGTTCTTCCGTTGTACCATATAGTAAATATTTGGTCAATTCACTAGCACTAGTAAATATTTCTTCATCAGTTGATATATATCCTTCTTTATAAGTTATATTTTCTTTAATATAAATACTTTCTATCAATTCTCCGGTATCAGTAATTGGTTCTTGATTAGACTCCATAAAGGCATTATATTCTTTTTCATCAATAAAAGCTTTAATTATATCAACAATAGCTTCATCAAAGATATCTTTACTGGTCACATTGATAATAATATGTTCTTTTTTATCATCAGATGCTTCTTTTTCAATATTGATAACAATTCCTTTTAAGGTAAAGCTTTGTTCTTTAACTAACAAATTATAAATTTTTTCGTTGCTATCAAAGCTATTATTGTAAGTAACTACTTTTTTTATTTCAACTCCTTTAGGAGTATATATTTTACTTACTTTATATTTTTCTTTTAGTTTTTCTTCTTGAATATTAATATATGATTCAAAATCTTTTTTAGATTTTACAACACCTATCTTTTCTCCTTCTAGATAAACGTTATATACTTCATGAGGTGTTTTATTGGCTATTAGTTTAAAACCTAATAGAAAGATACTAGAAATGGATAGGATAATCACTAATATAACACTAAAAGACCACTTTTTATTCATTGTTTCCACCATCCTTCTTTAATGATAGGAATGTTGATGTTCTCTTTTTAAACAACATATCGATAGTTGCGGTAGGTCCATTACGATGTTTCAAGATAATAAGTTGAATTGGGCTTGCAATAGAATCATCTGTAACTGGTGTATCTCCTTCTGGAGCATGCAAAGCAGCAACGATATCGGCATCTTGTTCGATGGCGCCTGATTCTCTCAAGTCACTAAGTACTGGACGTTTATCCTCTCTTTTTTCAACATTTCTGGATAATTGTGATAAGGCTATAACTGGAACATTTAATTCTAGAGCCATCATCTTTAATTTTCTAGATATTTCAGATATTTCTTGTTGTCTAGCTCCAGCATATCTACCAGATGAATCGATCAATTGCAAATAGTCGATGACAATTAGGCCAAGGCCTTCTCCTTGAGTAGACAATCTACGACATTTAGCTTGAATTTCGCTAACGGTAGTAGATGATCCATCATGAAAATAGATATTGGTATCAGCTAATTGACTGATGGCTTCATTCATTCGACGATAGTCTTCACTCTCTAATCTACCTGTCTGTAATTTTTTATTATCGATTTGTCCTAGAGAACTAATCATTCTTAATACTAACTGTTCAGCTGGCATTTCAAGAGAGAATATGGCAATATTCTTCTTGGTTGATTTGGCAGCGGCGGCAGCAATATTTAGAGCAAAGGCTGTTTTACCTACAGCTGGACGAGCAGCAATTATGATTAACTGAGTTTCATGTAACCCTTCGGTTACATTATCTAAATCTCTTAAACCAGTAGTAAGGCCAGTAATTTTACCTTTGTTTTTAACTAATAGTTCTATGTCATCTTGAGTCTTAGCTAAGACATCATTGATTTTTCTAAATTCAGTTGTTCTTCTTGTTTTACTTACATTTAATATTTCTCTTTCGGCTAATTCAACAGCTTCTGCTACGTCGACACTATCTTCATGTGCCGTCTTTTCAATAACTGTAGCTGTTTCAATCAATCTTCTTAACGTATATTTTTCAATAACGCTATTAATATAATATTCAATATTAGCTCCAGTAGCTACACTACCAATAACTTCAGATAAGTATTCTACTCCACCTACTTGATTTAAAAGATTCCTATCAACAAGTTCTGTTGTTACCGTATTGACATCTACAGGATTATGTAGATTATATAAATCTTTAATTACTTCAAATATTTTAGCATTACTATCTAAATAAAAATACTCTTTTTCAACATCTTCACAACCTTTTTGTAATGATGATGTAGACCAAAACATGGAGCCAATCAAAGCTTTTTCAGCATCTATGTTATTAGGCAACCCTTTATTCATCATTATCACCTACCTGTACTCCTTATAATTGATTATACCAAAAAACTAATAATATGTCATTAATTATAAAAAAAAATAACTATTTTATAGTTACTTTTAAGTTAGCTTCAACTTGTTTATGAAGACTAATAATAATATTATGGGTACCTAAAGTATTTAATGGACTATCAAGTTTTATTTTCTTTTTATCTATATCATATCCAAAAGCTTTAAGTTTTTCTTCAATTTGTTTAGTAGAAATATTGCCAAAAACTTTACCATTTGCACCACTATTTACTTTAAATAGTAAGTTTTCTTTTTCTAATTTAGCTTTTATTTCGTTAGCTTTTTTAATATCTTCAGCTTCTTTTATTTTTCTATTCTTTATATCATCATTTAGTCTTTCATTACTTGTTTTAGTATACTTTACAGCATAGCCATTTTTAATTAAGAAATTAGTGGCATAACCATCCGATACTTCTTTAATTTCATCTATTTTCCCTTGATTCTTTAAATTTTTGATAAATATTACTTTCATAAAATCATTCCTTTCCTTAATTATAGCACAAAACCAATGAAAAAGCACTATTGCTAGTACTTTATTTCATTAAATTATTGAAAAATGTTTCTCTATCTCCAGTTACTTTTTGATAAGTATTTTCATTTATTTTAATTTGTGATGTATCTGATAAATCGATGGTATATGTGTTTGTACTTTCTGGTGAACTTCCCATTTCATTACTATATCCTGCATAATGAACAGTCAATTCATATGTATTTTCTTTTGTCTTTTTTACATTGTCAATAGATCCTGCTTGACCAAACTCTGACCACATAATATATGGTGCAAATGAGTATTTACCATCATTTTTAGAAATAATTAAACCTCTACAGTTATATTCTCCGGTACAATATCCCCACTCTCCTACAATACTAGATAATACTTCATCAGTAGTAGGTTCTTTTATTTCTTCTTTTTCTTCAGGTAATGTTTCATTTTTAATTTTATCTTTTAGTAATACACCAAAGATTGCTCCAATTAAGAAAACAATTATTAGTAGTAATACAATAATTATTATATTTTTCTTTTTTTCCATATATACCTCTTTTCTACTTTAAATATATCAAATATATATCAAAAAAACAAGCATTAAAATGCTTATTTTGTTGTATATGGGATAAATCCCATGTATCTTGCTAATTTAACTTGTTCTGCTACATGTCTTTGATGAAGAGCGCAAGTACCAGTAAATCTTCTTGGTAAAATTTTACCACTATCATTTATATATTTACTAATTACATTTATATCTTTATAATCAACTGGTTTTCCCATGCACATATAGCATACTTTTTTTCTTTTCTTACGAAATTCTGCCATGTTCATTCCTCCTTTTTTAGAAAGGTAATTCACTATCACTAATTTCTACTTTTTCACCAAAACTAGCAAATGGATCATTATCTATAGATGTACCTTCTGGTTCTTCCATTGGCATATCAATATCAAATGGATTTTCATCTGTTTGTGATTGTCTTGGAGCAGCGTTATCGCTAGCTGAACCTAAAAATTCAACATTGGTAGCAACAACTTCAGTGACATATACTTTTTTACCTTCATTATTATCATAGCTTCTTGTTTGAATTCTACCTTCAACAGCTACTTGTCTTCCTTTGGCTAGATATCTTGAGACATTTTCTGCTTGTTTATCCCAAACTACAACATTGATAAAGTCAGTTTCGGGATCTCTACCTTGGCCTACTCTTCTTGAAATGGCTACGTTTATTTGACATACAGCCATACCACTGTTAGTGTGTCTTAGTTCTGGATCTCTCGATAATCTTCCAATTAAAAATACTTTATTCATTTTTACACCTACTTTTCAATATTTAATACTAAATGTCTAACGATAGATTCATCTAATGATGCAATACGGTCAAATTCTTTAACTGCAGCATCAGTGTTAGAGTCTACGTTATATAAGTAGTAGAAACCAGATTTAAATCCTTTGATTTCATATGCAAATTCTTTGTTACCTAGTTCTTTTGATAAAGTAATAACTGCTTTGTTATCAGTAAGTGTTTTTTCTAATTTCTTAACAGTAGCAGCAACAGCTTTTTCTTCTAAATCAGGTCTTACTATGAACATTATTTCATATTTTCTCATATAAACACCTCCTTATGGTCTAATGGCCTTTTCAGGCAAGGAGCTTTCGCTCAGCAAGTATTATAACAAAATCAATTAAAGAAGTAAAGAAAATTCTTTAATTATCAATAAATTATATTTAAATATGTCAAAAAAAGAATAGATATTACTCTATTCATAATATTTATCAATATTTTGTGGTACTTTATCATTTATGACCGTATCAATAATTTTTTGTTCTTGTTCAGGGGTTACTGTTTTACCTGTTATGGATGACAGTGTTTGAATTACTTCTTTTAAGGTAGTTTTATCTTTTATATTACTTTTTTGTAGTTTGTTAGCTAATGATAAGATTGTTTCTTTGTTAACATTAGTTTTATTTTCTACTTTTTTAAAAAAATTATCTGTAATACTCATTGTTTTCCTCCAATGGTAGTATATGCAGATAATTATTTCTTTGCACTATTTTGAAAATCTGATTGTAATTGAGCGTTAACTATTACAAGTGTTTGAGGATCAAAATATCCAATTCCATAGTCATCATCATTATTCATAGTATCTATGTCTCTATTTAATTTTGGTTTACTAAGAAGCATTTTTCCACCATTACTTAATGATATACTTTTTGATTTAGGTGTAGCATTTAGTTCTTGTTTTCTTCCATTAACATATCTGTTACTTATGAAAGCTCTTACTAATATGTCTTTGATTCTGGGATTACCTGATATTAAGTTAATGATCCAAAAGGTGCTCCAAGCTGTACCTACAGCAACAATTTCTATAATGCGTTTTTCATCATAGTCTAGTGTGGCATCATCAGCATTGACATAAGCTTGTACATCATCTAGTGAAAATAGACAACAATCATTATTTTCAATATCTAACATTGTTTTTGATAGGGCAAAATCTAATAGTACTTGATAAAATTCATTAGAATGATATGTGAATTCTTGCATTTTTATTTTATTTTCATCTTTAGCAAAGCCATTACTATCACAATTATAAAAATAATCATACATTGCCCTATTTGCTTGTTCTTGACCATATCTTGTTTTTGTATCTAAATACACCATATCGATAGTTTTTTTGGTTCGTTGAAGAAATGCATCGAGTTCATCTTCACTATAAAATATTTCCATTTATTCTTCTCCCCTATTTTTAAATTCTATTACAATAGGTGTTCCTTCAAAATCAAAAGACTCTCTTATTTTATTTTCTAGGTATCTTTCATATGAGAAATGGACTAGTCCTTTACTGTTGACATTAAAGACAAATCTAGGTGGTGCTATACCTTTTTGAGAGACAAAATATATTTTTAATCGTTTCCCTTTGTATGAAGGTGGTTGATTTAACATAACAGCATCTCTAATAACATCATTTAAGATACTTGTCTTTATTTCTTTTCTAGAGTTCTCATATACCTTCTTAATTTCAGGCATCAAAGTATGAATTCGTTTTTTTGTTTTAGCTGATAAGAAGACGATAGGAACATATGATAAAAATTTAAATTCATTACGCATTAGTTTTGTATATTCACTAATGGTAGTATCTTTGACTGTATCCCATTTGTTGACAACTAGAATGATAGGTTTACCAGCTTCAAGAGCATATGATGCAATATGTTTATCATGTTCAATAATACCTTCTTCAGCATTGATCACAACGACGCAGACGTCACTTCTTTCAATGGCTTTCATTGCTCTAATAACACTATATTTTTCAATATTTTCATAGATTTTTCCACTTTTACGAATGCCGGCAGTATCAATAATAACATAATCTTCTTTATTGTATGTAAATGGAGTATCGATAGCATCTCTGGTGGTACCAGCAATATTAGATACGATAACTTTTTCTTCCATTAAGGTAGCATTAACTAAACTACTCTTCCCTACATTAGGTCTGCCGATGACACAGAATTTAATTCTATTATCATCTTCAGTTTGTTCATATGGAGTAAAATTAGCTGTTATTTCATCTAATAATGTGGTAATACCAATATTATGTTCACCACTGATGGCTATTACATTATCGAAACCTAGTTCATAATAGTTATAAATATCATTTGTTCTTTTGGTATTATCAATTTTATTAACAGCTAGGATTACTTTTTTATTACTTTTCTTTAACATATCACGAATGACGAAATCGTTTTGATTTAGTTCTTCTTTACCATCGACGATAAAGACGATAATATCTGCTTCATCGATGGCTAAGGTAGTGCTTACAATAATTTCTTTATTAAAATCATTATCGCCAACATCGATACCTCCAGTGTCTATTAAGTGAAAACTATAATCTTTATAATTGACATCACTATAGATTCTATCTCTAGTTACACCTGGAGTATCTTCGATAATAGATATTTTTTTACCAACTAGGCGATTAAAGATTGTCGATTTACCTACATTAGGACGTCCTACTAAAGCAACTGTTGGTTTTTTCATAATTACACCTCCTTATATATCTAAGGTTTCTACTAATTTATTATATACTTCTTGTCTTCCCATCTTGGTTACACTTGAGAATAGTATTATATTTTCTCTATCTATTCCCAAGGATTTGGTTATTATATTTATTTGTTTTTCATGGGCATTTTTACTTACTTTATCAATCTTAGTACATATTATAGTGGTTGGAATATTATAATGTTTTAAATAATTGTACATTAAGATATCATCTTCAGTTGGTTTATGTCTAAAATCAATTAACATAAACACCATTTTTAGATTTTCTCTAGATTCTAGATATCCTTCCATGATTAAACCAAATTTATCTTTTAATTGTTTATTTACTTTTGCAAAGCCATAACCTGGAGCATCTACTAAATAGAAATAATCATTGACTAAATAGAAATTTAGAGTTTGAGTCTTTCCTGGTTTGGCAGAAGTTCTTGCAAAATTTTTGCGATTAATTAAGGTATTTATAAAGCTGCTTTTACCGACATTTGATCTTCCTACCAATAAAAATTCGTTTTTATGGTCTTCTGGAAATTGGCTTACTCTTACAGCTGAAATAGTTAGTTTTACATCTAATATTTTCACATAAATCACCAATATAAGTATAACAAATATTTTTAAATTAGGCAAATTTATGTTAAAATACACATTGTGATGGGTATGAATAGTTTATTAAATAATTGTATACTATGTCCTAGAAAATGTAATATAAATAGAAACAGGGGAGAAGTAGGATATTGTAGAGCTGGTAATAAAATAAGAATTGCTAAGGCTTATTTACATATGTGGGAAGAACCTTGTATTAGCGATAATATTGGGTCAGGAACAATATTTTTTAGTAATTGTAATTTACGTTGTCTTTTTTGTCAAAATTATTATATTGGAGAAGAGGGGCATGGAAAAGAGATTACAATCAAAGAATTTAGTGATATATGTTTAAAATTACAAAGTGATGGAGCATTAAATATCAATTTAGTTACTCCAACTCATTATGTGCCACTTATTATAGACGGGATAAAATTAGCTAAAGCAAATGGTTTAAAGATACCAATTATTTACAATTCAAGTGGATATGAAACTGTGGATACGATTAAATTATTAGATGGTATAGTTGATGTTTATTTACCAGATATGAAATATTATAGTGATAGTTATGGGATTAAATATTCTTTATGTAAGGATTATTTTAAATATGCGTCTTTAGCTTTGGATGAGATGGTTAGGCAAAAACCAGAATGTGTATTTGATAAGAATGGGCATATTATAAGTGGAGTAATAGTTAGGCATCTATTAATTCCTGATATGGAAAACGATTCTAAAAAGATACTTAAGTATCTATATCAAAAGTATGGTGATAATATTTATATAAGTATTATGAATCAATATACACCAGTTAGGGTTTGTAAATATGAAGAATTAAATAGAAGAGTAGATGATAAGGTATATGATGAAGTTATCGATTATGCCTGGGATATAGGAATTAGAAATGCTTTTATTCAAGAAGGGGATAGTGCAACGGAAAGTTTTATTCCTATATGGGATTATGATAATTAAAAAAGAATTGCTTCGGCAATTCTTATTTATCATTTCTTCTTGAAGCTACTGTCAAGGCTAATCTAAGGATTTGAAACATAGTTGATAATACAGATGCTACATAGGTAAATGCTGCAGCACGTAGCATAGTTGCTGAACCTCTTTGTTCACTATTATTTAAGATATGTAGTTCATCCAATTCTTTTTTACCTCTCCTGGAAGCATCAAATTCAACTGGTAGGGTTACCAATTGGAATAATAAGATTCCTAGTAGTAAGAAGACACCAAAGAATGCTAATTTTAGAGCATTTAAGGCTAAACCAATAACTACTACTAAATAACCAAATTTGGTAGAAAAATTGACAACCGGTACTAATTTAGATCTAAAACGCATGGGTGCATAACCAATTTTATCTTGGATAGCATGGCCACATTCGTGAGCTGCTACAGATACAGAAGCAATAGATGAACCACTATAGATATCAGTTGATAATCTGACTACTTTATTAGTTGGATCATAATGGTCAGTTAGATTTCCTTCAACTTGCTCTACTTTAATATTTTTTAAGCCATGTTTATCAAGTATTTCTCTAGCTACCATAGCTCCTTTTTTTCTACTTACAGATTCAACTTGTTTATATTTGCTATAACTCATGGTAATAAATGCTTGAGCTAAAGCAGATATAGCTAATCCTAGTAGAGGAAGGCCATAATTAATTCCAAAAACTGTAATATCATTCATTCTTTATCACCTCATATATTGTTCCTTCTCTGGTATCTTTTAAAATAATACCTTTATTTAATAATTCTTCTCTTATAGAATCAGCTAAAGTATAATCTTTATTCTGTTTAGCTTGATTTCTTTTATCTATCATATCTTTAATATAGTTATCTAATTCTTTATCTATTTCATTAGATGTTTCTTTTAATAAATCTAATGATAATACTTTATCAAATGATTCGATTAATGATAATTTAGTATTATTATTGATATCACTTTTAATCACTTCATATAATATAGTTAGAGCATTAGAGGTATTTAAGTTATCATTTAGAGCATCTTTAAATGAATTATTATATTTATCAAATGATATTTGATCAATTGGTGAATTATCAGCTTTTATTGTTTTAATTTTATTTAATAATTTTTGATAAGCATTACTTGCAATATCTAGAGAATCATATGAAAATACTAACTGATTTTTGTAATGTGATTGTAGACAGAAGAAACGATAGGCTAGAGGATTATAACCTTTACTTTTTAATAAGTTTATGGTTAGAAATTCTCCTTTAGATTTACTCATTTTACCGGTTGAATCATTTAGATGTTCGGCATGTACCCAATAATTGCACCATTTATTACCTAAATAACTTTCTGTTTGAGCTATTTCATTAGTATGATGTGGGAAGATATTATCAACACCACCACAATGGATATCAAGATGTTCTCCTAAGTATTTTAATGAGATACATGAGCATTCAATATGCCATCCAGGATAACCTAGACCCCAAGGACTTTCCCATTTTAATTCTTGATCTTCAAACTTTGATTTAGTAAACCACAAGACAAAATCAGTCTTATTTTTTTTACTTGTATCTTCTTCAACGCTATCTCTAACTCCTGATAATAGTTCTTCTTCATTATGATTAGTTAATTTATAGTAATCATCTACTTTTGAAGTATCAAAATAAACATTGCCATCTTTAAAGTAGGCATAGTCTTTTTCGATTAGTTTTTCAATAAACATAATATAGTAATCAATTAATGAAGTAGCTGGGATAACGGTTTCTGGCCATTTAATATTTAGAGAAGTACAGTCTTCTTTAAAGCATTTGGTATAATATTCAGCTATTTCTAAGACTGTTTTATGTTCTCTTTTAGCACCTTTTACCATTTTATCTTCGCCAGTGTCGGCATCACTAGATAGATGACCTACATCAGTTATATTCATAACTCTTTTAACATTATAACCAAGATAATTTAGACTTTTTTCTAAGATGTCTTCAGCTATATAAGTTCTTAAATTACCAATATGAGCATAATGGTATACGGTTGGTCCACAGGTATACATAGTGACTTTATCTTTATCATAAGGAATAAATTCTTCAACTTTTTTAGTTAAGGTATTATATAGTTTCATAGTTCCTCCTTTGTATATATATTATAGCATTTTATATATTTTATGTAAATGTTTTTTAAGTATTTGTATTATGCTTGATTTATGTATCTTTTCTTTGTTATACTTAATAAAAGAGGTGAATTATGAAAGGTAAATTCATTGTTATATCTGGGCCTTCTGGAGTAGGTAAAGGAACTATTTGTGATAGACTTTTAAATGAACTTAATGCCTGGTATTCTGTTTCGGTTACGACAAGAAGTCCTAGGGAAGGGGAAGTAGAGGGAGTAAATTATTTCTTTACTGATAAAAAGGATTTCGAAGAGAGAATAAATAGAGGAGAATTTTTAGAATATAATATATATAATGATAATTATTATGGAACTTCTAAGAATAAAGTATTAGAGCATATTAATAATGGTATTAATGTATTTGCTGAAGTAGATGTCAATGGGGCACATAATATTAAAAAGATATTTCCTGATGCTCTACTTATATATATTGCACCTCCATCTATGGAAGAATTAAAGAAGAGATTACTGGGTAGGGGAACAGAAACGGAAGAGAAAATCAATGCAAGACTTAAGATAGCTGAAAAGGAATTACAAGAGATAGATTTTTATGATTATGTAGTTGTAAACGATGACTTGGATAAGGCTACAGAAGAAGTTAGAAAAATTATTTTAGATAAAATGTAATAAAAAGCAATTTCTTGCTTTTTTTGTTTGACATATCTTTATTTTCATGATAGTATAGCTGCTTGAAGGTGGTATTATGAAAGCTAATAGGCTTATTAGATTATATTTATTTTTGAAGGGCAAAGGAATAGATCTTCATAGTGAAGACTATTATGAAGTTTTTAATTTATCTGATAGTGATATTGATTTAATTTTAAGCAGTAAACATACTGAAAGAATTTTAGTCTTAGCATTGAGCAAAAGCCTTGAAGGTCTGTCTAGTTCTGTAATGGAACAAATCGATAGTGTTAATGATGATAAAATTTATGAAGTTATTTGCGAAGCAATTGATTTTAGAAAGAAATTTGGGGAATCTTTTATAGATGTTATAAATGTTTTATGTAAATCTAAGACATTTGCTGGGTCTAAGGCGGTATTGGAAACTGCTAAAAACGAAGATGTTAGATCATCAAGTGATTTTGTTAGTATACTTGAAGCTGTCAATGAATTAGAAAATAAAGATATTGTTGATAGTGTTGTTGATGTGGCAAGTAACCCTAAGGTTTTAAGTAGTGATAGATGTATCGATTTAATAAAAAGTATTATGAATTCTTCTAGTAAAATAGCTGAAGCAGCTGCAAAAATAGCCTCTTCTAATCAACGTTTAGGAGCAGAAAGATGTCTTAAGTTAATAACACAATTAAACAGTTATCATAGTTTAACTAAAGAACAAGCGTTAAAGGCGGTAGAGCTAATTTATAATAATAGCATTGTTAACAGCAAAAAAGAAAATATGTTAGAGTCACTTATTGGGGTTGTATGTACCGCTAATGGAATTAATCAAGCAGAAGCTGTTATTAAAATGGCAAAAAATGACGACTATAAGTTATTAGAGAATGATGGTTTTATTAGGTATGCAACTATTGTTGCAGGTGCCAATATGCAAGATGATTCTAATTATAGTAGTTTGTTAGCTAATATTGCTATCAATGTACTTACTAAATTTAAATTTGATGGCGACCCATCAGATTATCTAAAAATAATTTGTGGTGCTACTAATATATCTAAAGCAGAACATCTACAAGAATTTATTAATGAGATTGAACAACCAAATGATTATACGCTTAGTGTATTAAATACTCTATCTACCCCTAATGGCCAAACTGAGCAAGGTGAAAGGGTGACTAAGATTGACAAAGTTTGGAATAGCAAACATGTTTTAGACATTGTAAGAGCGGTTGTCAATGCAAGTAATTACTCTCAGGCTATGAACGCATATGATTATTTAGAATTATCAACTGAGGAAGACGATATAGATGAAGAAATGAAGTATATACTTACTTTGATATGTAAACTAGAGAATTTTAAATTACCATCTTATAATATATCTGGTTTTACACTACAAGATGATTGTAAGTTAGATTTTGGTACCTATTTTCATGTAAGTAGAAGGCATCGTGATGCTTATATAAAGGCATGTAGTATGGCTGCTACATCAAGTGATATCACGAGAATGAATAAGTTATTTAATCAAACATATGCTAAAGCAGTAGCAGAAGGCTTAAAAAACACTGGGAAACGTTTTATAGATGTTCAAGTTGAAATACCAGATTATGCTAGTTGTTTAGAAGAACCAATTAGTTTTTGGGGATTATTCCATAAAGATAGTGATGAGGCGATGACACTTTTATGGTATGAGGCTGGAAAAGATCCTTCAATATGGAATAAAGAACTTACACATGATTTCTTAGTAAGAAAAAAACAAAATAATGACAATATGTAAAAAGAGTTTGAATTCAAACTCTTTTTTATTTAAATAAACTTTTAAATATACCTTTAGCTACAGTTTCACCAACACTGTCACTGGATTTTTTCTTACTACTACTTTTACTTCCTGTACCAAATAAAGCATCAACACCTTTATTTAAAACTTTATTTAATATTTTATTTCCACCTTTTTTCAAAACTTTATAGCCAATTGAATTCTTTTTAGCTTTTTCTTTTTCTCTTTTCTCTTTTTCTTCTTGTTTTTGTTTTTCTTTGGCTATTTTTTCTTCTTCTTTTTTTTGCTTAGCTAATTCTTTTTCTTCTTCAGCTTTTTTCTTTTCATCTGCTCTTTCTTTTCTAACTAATGATAGTTTTTCAAAAGCTGATTCTCTATCTTTAGCCTCGCGATACTTATCTTCCATACTACTATTGCTGATAACTTTTTCAAATTCTTCTTCAGTTATTTCGCCCATATAGCTTTGTGGAGGAAGTATTTTAGCTAATTCGACAACACTTGGCATTCCTTCTTCATCAACAAAGGAAACTAGGGCTTCACCGGTACCTAATTCTAAAATAGCTTTTTCGGTATCTATTTTTGGGTTTTCTCTTAGGGTACTAGCGGCGGTTTTAACTGCTTTTAATTCTTGTGGAGTATATGCTCTTAGGCAATGTTGAACACGATTTCCAAGTTGGCCTAAAATTTCATTAGGAATATCAGCTGGGCTTTGTGATATAAAGAAAACAGATATTCCTTTAGATCTAATTAATTTAATTATTTGAGTTATTTTTTTAATTACTTCTTTACTCATTTCACTAAATATCAAATGAGCTTCATCTAGGAATAATACAGCTTTAGGTTTATCTAAATCGCCTACTTCGGGTAGTTTTTCATAAAATGAAGTAAGTAACCAAACAAGAAGAGAAGCATATAATGTTGGTTTTTTTACTAATTCGCGGCACTCAATTATGTTGATATATCCATTACCTGATTCTTCAGTTACTTTCATTAAATCTTTTAAATCAAGATTAGGTTCACCAAATAATTTAGTACCGTTATCTCCTTCTAAAACGGTTATTTTTCTAATTACGGTATTAATACTTACAGGATTGATATTTCCATAAGTAACACTTAATTCTTTAGCATTATCAGATATTTCTTGTAACAATATTTTTAAATCTTTTAAATCTATTATTTCTTGTTCTTCATCTGAAGCTATTTGGAAAGCAATATTTAGTAGGCTTTCTCCAGCATCTGATAAGCCTAAGATAATTGATAATAGGGTAGGGCCCATATCGGTTACAGTTAGTCTGATTGGGTGACCTGATTCACCATAGACATCCCAAAATCTAACTGGGAATTTTTTTAGTTCATAATCGATTTCTTTAAGTCCTAATTTAGTTATTCTTTTTTCAATATTTTCATTCATTTCACCAACTCTGGCGCAACCTGATAGATCACCTTTAATATCCATTGTGATACTTGGGATACCAGCTGATGATAATGTTTCAGCAATTACTTTTAAAGTAACTGTCTTACCGGAACCAGAAGCTCCAGTAATTACTCCATGACGATTTAACATTCCTGGATTTAATGAGATAAAATTATCGCCACTTTTAGCTATTATTAGTTTTTTATTATAATACATAACATACCTCCATTTGATTTTATTATAACATAAGTATTAAAATAATTTACAAAAATAGTTATTTTTGATAGAATTATAATAGGAGTGGTAGTATGAATAATTTAAGGTTTTCAATTAATGAAAATGGAATACTCACTGAATATAAGATTTTAAAGCTATTAGCACCTCCAAATGGAAAATATCAATATGTTATATATACAAAAGATGATGGAAATACTTATGCATCTAGGTACGAAATTACAAATGGAAATGTAGTATTAAAACCTATTGAAGAAGAATATGAATGGCAATATGTCGATAAATATATTGGAGGTGAAGAGTAGTGGGAAGGCATGCAAAACAAAATCCAATATTTGATGCATTAATTAGATTATCTCAATCTAATGGGGTAAGAAAAGTAGCGCTTCCTATTTTAGTATCTTCTTTAGCATTTTCGGCTTTTAAATCGTGTGCAGAGAAAAAAGAAGATGAGCCAATTATGGGGGAAACAAATACTTTTGAGGCTGCTTTTTTACCAACACCAGATTTTAAGATTGCTCAAATGTTATCTAATATGAAAGAGGGAAAAGATTTATATTATGATATTCTTAATAAACGTTTAAATACAGAAGGGCTTGTTTATCAATATTTTAATACAATATTTTTAAATTCTAATCTTTCAGACACAGAAAAATTAACTATTTTGAGTGAAATGTTTGAAGGGAAACCAAAATGGCTAGAAGAGCTTCGTCGTTTTATTCAAGGTACTGATAGGGGATATAATATATGTTTTGTCAATATGCAAGATGTCGATAAAAGTAATCTTGATTTAGTATTGAATACCAATGGACTTGTTGATATGATTAAAAAATATTCAGAAATGTATAGGGTTCCTTATGAATTAATGATTTCAATTGTAGCAGCAAATATTGAAAATGGAACAATTAATTATGACAATATTATGGGGATTCAGGCTGTTTGGAATAGTTCTTTATCTAAAAGAACAGCTCGTAATCATATGACGGGAAATGATGATAATTTAGTAGATCAGCAAAGAATATATAAGCAAGGTGCTGGAGAAAATGTTAAATATGCTTGTATGATTGTTAGTCAATTATTAAAGGAAGCTAATGGTTCATTAGATAAAGCCTTAGTTTATTATTATACGGGTAGTCCTACGATGAGTCAAAACAAGCTATTAGATAGTAGGTCATATAAAGATACTACTTTAACTTATTTGCTTTTATATAAAGGATCTGATAGTGTAAATTTAGATTATTCATACACAATTGGAGGCAGTACTAATCAGATGCGTATTGTTTTTGAAGATAGCAACCTCTGGGTTAGAACATACAATTCTATAGTACAGCAATTATATGCAATAGAACAGGCTCATAGTAGTGGAAAAAATCAATAAAAAAAGAAGTTAACGTTTTCTTCTTGGAAATAATGAACTTCTTTTTCTTCTTCTTGAATTATTGATTTCAGCCATAACGCTATCTTCAGCAAATTGAAATAAGCTAACTTGTGGGGCATATTTAGCTTGATCACTGGCACATTCTCTCTTAGCACTTTCTAGTCTCATATTGTATTCTTTACTTTCAGAAGCTCTTAAATCAATATGATCTATTCCTTCAACTTTGCGGTAATCTGCAAGTGAATCAATTTCTCCTTGGATAAATAAATTTAGCATAATTCTTTTGAAAAAATCTAAAGGATATTTTTTTCTTAACTCATGTAGTATTTTGTATTGTCTGTTGGTTAAATAACTCATATTTTCCTCCTTAATATGTTTTGTTTCTTGAATTAATATTCTAGCACATTATTATTAGGTATGCAAGCATTTTTTGTTGACTTTGATTATGGTGATATATTATAATAAATCCTCGATGGGAGGAAAATAATGAGTAAAAAGAATATAAAAACATCATCACAAAAAGAAAGTGGCAAAGAAAATTTATTTGATCACAATAATTTTGGCCATTATATGCATGAGAATATTTTTGATAAAATATATAGCGGAGATAACGATATTCTAGATGATATATATATGGCAATGTATACTGTACATGGTGATAAGGCACCATGTGAAGAATGTCGTGATGACGAACCATTTTGGATTGTTGAAAATGAAAATGGTTTTGAATGTAGATGTGCTGTTTGTGGAGGAAGAATACATACTGCAACATTAGATGAAGTAGGAATGGCTATGCTACAAGCTAAGCAATTAGACAAGTTAAGGAAATTTAAGAGGTTTATTAAAATTAAGAGGATTAGAGAATTACCATTAATGTATCAAATGGATGTTAATTGGTTAACAATTCTATTTGGATATGAAAGATTAGGATATACGTTTAGTAAATATTATAATGGATTTTCTGAACCAAGTAGGAAACATTCTAAGTTTTTAAAAAAGGTATATAATTCTCCAGAATACTTCTTAGAATTATTAAAAAGACATTATAGACAAATACCAGAAGATGTATATCATAGAAGTTATAATGCTACGAAATACTTGATTGATAATAGTGATGATAAAAGTAAAAAACCTGCTTATTCAAGAGGAAGAAGACCAAGAAAGAAATAATTATAAATATTAAAACTGACTATTATATATAGTTGGTTTTTTGTTTTTATAGTACGATTTATGTTATAATTATAGTTGGAGTGATAATGTGGCATTAAAGAATGATAAATATTTTATGAATTATTACATAATGCTTCTGTTGAAGTATATAAATATGAAGGAGAATTAGATAATGAAAAAGATGGAATTAGAAGTTAAAGTACTTGATATTGATAAGAAAAAATTTATTAAAAAAATTGAAACATTGGGGGCAACATTTAAGAAAGAAACTAAGCAATTTTTATATACTTATGATTTACCAACTATATATGGAAGATTTATCGATATTAGAATGCAATTAAGTGATAATGAAAGTGTTATTAAATATGAGACAGCATTAGAAAAATTAAAATTATTGTTTTTTGAATTAGATAATTTATTATCTGAAAAGGATAAAAAAAATCTTATTAAGATTATAAATAGTGATAATTTATCATGTTTAATAAAGAAGAAAAATTTACTTGATTATTTAAATGATGGAAAATTAACAAGATTTATTAAGAAATTTCATAATAATTCTAAGAAATGGATTAGAGTTAGACAAACTAATGATAAGACAACTATAGCTGTTAAACATATATTGGCTGATAATGGAACTGGTATTCAGCAAATGTTAGAAACAGAGATAGAGGTTGCTAATCTTAAGGAAGCTAATAATTTATTAGAAGCTTTAGGTTATGCTTATAAGAGTTATCAAGAAAAAGAAAGAATTACTTATATATTAGATGGATATGAATTAGATATTGATACATGGCCTGGAATACCAACTTATGTTGAGATGGAAGGGGAAGATGAAGCAGATTTAGAAAAGATACTTAAGAAATTAGGATATTCAATTAAGGATACAGTATCTTGTACTGCTGATGAAATATATGTTATGTATGGAAAATCAATGTTTGATCGTAGAGAAATTAAGTTTTAACAAATATTAATGGAGGGATATATGGAATACTTAGAATCTATGCCTACAGAATATGCATTTGTAATGCTTAGACCTGGGGCACTTAGAAGAAAAAAGGTTAGATTTATTTTTAATGAAATAGAAAAGATTGGTTTATGTATTAGATATTATGAAAAGAAAGAATTAGATCCTGAATTTATATATAAACTTTATTCACATTTACTTAATGGTTCTTTACCACTAGATATTTTTGATAGAACTATGGCTGAAAATATTTCTGGTGAAGTAATTGGAGTAATTATTAGTGGTAATAAAGCTATTGAAAAGACAAGAATATTAGTTGGCCCTAGCAATGTTAGTTTAGCTAAGGAGATGTATCCTATACCAATTAGAGCTTTAGGAGATCCAAATAATAATCCTGATAATCTTATACATGCTTCAGATAGTGTAGAGCATGCGATAGATGAAATAGAAAGTTTTTTTGGAATGAGTATGGAGCAATTGGAACAAAAAATGTGGCAATCAAAACGTAGAAGAAAGAAAAAACATTAATATAAGGAGGTATTATGGAACAATATACAGCAAAAGATTTGTTATTAACAACAAAAGACGAATTATTAAGAATAGAAAGGAAGTTGATACGTTTAAGTGAATTAACAGATATAGGGAAAGATAGGAATATCGATTCAGTTAGATATGGTGTGTTACCTGTAAATACTAGCAAAAAATCACAGGTAGCTTGCGTTATCAATTGGAATAATCGGACAATTAAGGGTATAATCAATAATTTGCTAGAACGTACGGGACTATATATCTATGGTAGAGAGATAGGATATGTTCTTAAAGATAAGGATGGAATTTGTTATATTGATAATGCTGAATACTCTCCAGTTATTCGTAATGAAAATCAAGATGAATTTGGACACTTATTTGATGAATTATTAAGTGATGAATTTATAAAAGGATTCTTAATTACTAATTCTTTTTATTCAGTACAAGGGCAAAAACAAAACAGCATATCTTTTTTACCTAGTTTTATAGATATTGATAATGTTTCTGGTGTTGAGGAAAAGCCAGCCTTTCGTTATTATGTAGCTGATGATATGGCTTTGCTTTATTCTTCAATGTGTGATGAGATAGTATCAGATAAAATGCTTCGTGATTTATTGGATACTCCATTTAATGCTGATTTATTCAATGAATATCAAAGAAAAGTAATAGAATCTTCTCCAATGTTAGGTAAGGAAATAGTTATTCCTAGTTTTTGTGAAAAGAGTGGAAGAGTTAGTTTTGATGTTGAAGAAGATGATAACGAACTTCGTTTAATAAGAAGAAATAATAATTAATTATTGGCCCTCCTAGTGTAATGGCATATTATTGTGATGAGGATAATAAAATAGCAATGTATGTTAATCAGACGTATGATAAAGATGGTGTTCCTCATAATGTCGACTGGAAACCAAGTGATAAATGGGATAATATTGATATTAAATATTGTAAAATTGAAAAAGCTAACATTATATTAAAAGATGCTAGTGAAATAGTAACTGGTATAGATCTTAATTACGAAAAGAGTTTTAAATAATTAAAAACGAATAGTGATTAATCATTATTCGTTTTTTTATTATACAATATCATCAAATAATTGACGTATATCAATTTCTAGGGCATCTGCAAACTTTCCAATAGTTTCAAGTAGTGGAGTTTTATCAATTGATAAACATTCCAAGTCTCTGACATATCCATGTGTTAGCCCAGTTAAGTCAGCTAGTTCTTGAAGTGTATACTTTCTCATTAAACGATATTTTCGTATGTTTACCCTAACAATTAGTGATAATTGTTCTTTAGAATATCTACTGGTCAAAGTATATCACTTCCTTTCTAATATGATTATTTCACAAAATATTAAAAAAATATGTCGCCTGCGTAAAGTTTTTATGATATACTTTTAATAGAAAGGAGAATTATATGGATAATAATGAGGTAAAAGCTACTAGTAGTGGAATGGCTAAAGCAAGCTTGGTTCTTGGAATTGTGGCTATGTGCACATGTTTTATTCCAATTATCAATAATGCTTCATTTATTATGGGCGTTTTAGCTGCAATATTTGGAATAGTTGCACTTATAAAAAAGCAAAGAAAAGGCAAAGCAATTACAGGATTAGTTTTAGGTATATTGTCAGTTGTAATTACTATTTCGCTACAAAATAGTTGGTCAAAGGCTCTTGATGATTTATCTGATGATTTGGATACCATTACTGGTGATAACACTGAGAAAGTACTTAAAGAAAACGTTGATGTAACTTTTGGTAGTTTTATTGGAAATGTTGATGAATATGGTTTTACAGATACCAAACTTCCTGTAAATGTTACAAACAAATCTAACGAAAAAAAATCATTCAGTATTGAAATTGAGGCTATTGACTCAAATGGAACTAGAATAGATACTGATACTATTTATATAAGCAATTTAAATCCAGGGCAAACTCAAAGCGAGACTGCATTTACTTTTGTTTCAAGTGATAAGGTCAACAGTTTGAAATCAGCAAAATTTAATGTTGTTAAAGTCTCAATGTATTAAAGAGGATGAGCAAAAATCATCCTTTTTTTGATGGATATTTGTGTAAGTTTATGATATGTTGTTTTTACGCGTGGTAGAAAAATAAAAGGAGCATAAAAAAACTAACCCCTAGGGATTAGATTCACTCTAATGGAGCGACTGGGGGTATTCTCCCTAACACCCTACAAAATTAGTATAAAGCCATATAAAATAAAGAATTAGTAAAGAATATTATTTTGTAATAATTTAAAAATATGACGGTTTTATATAAAAAATTATTCTGTTTAGTAAAATATCAATTTTTAATATAGCGAACACTTTAACTTCAAAAAATAAGAAAAAATTTTGTATTAATTTTATTCAATATAAAACCACAAACGGGTTTCACATAATTCCACAAAAAAGCAACAAAAAGGTTCAACATAAATCAACAATTAGTAATACAAAATAGTGTAAATTAAATTCATGCACATTGAAATACAAAGGAAATTATGCTACTATTAAAATGAAGAAAGGAGTAGAAATGGAACAAGAAAAAAATAAAAATGTGGTCATTACTTTGCTTGTGGTGATAATTGTAATTTTATTAGCATTGGTAATATTATTTGCTACTGGAACTATTAGTTTAAAATCAAACGAGGTAACCGATAATAGTGGTAATCAAACGAATGAGAATACTAATACAAATGATAATAACCGAACAGACAGTACTAATTCTAATAAATATACGACAAAATCTATGTCAAATGCAAAATTTGATATATTTTGGGATGGTACAGAACATGAATTAAGTATTGTTGATGGTAAGTTAGTAGTTGAAGGAAATACTTACTCAATTGAAAATGAACGCATTAAATACTTTTATTTTAATAGATATCAATGTGGTCATGGAACAGTGCTATACTATTTAACTGAAAATGGTAATGTGTATGTAACAGAGATGTCTGCAAGTGATAATAATCTAAAACTAGAATCATTAAATAACTTTAAAAAACTTAACTATAGTAATGTTACAGATATTGTAGTAATTCCAAATGATAATTATGGAAAACCATTAGATGATGTTAGTGGTATGACTGACAATGTAAAAGAATACCTTTATGCTCTAATTAATGGCGAAACATTTAAATTAGATTATCAATATAGATGTTAAGGTGGAAAATTTAAATTCCATCTTTTTTTACTGGATATATTCAAAAACATGTGATATGTTCATAATGGCTGGAGCCAAGAAAAGCGAACAAAAAAACTGACACTTTGTAGGGTGTCAGGTTATAACCTCAATGGAGCAGATGAGGGGAGTCAAACCCCCGTCACAGCCTTGGCAAGGCCGTATTCT
>CAMZBG010000013.1 GCA_947304495.1 uncultured Clostridia bacterium
TAATATTTCTTTTTCTGTTATGGTTGAGGCATCACCCATAAACATAAATTTATATCCATTTAATTCTGTATAGACAACATTAGAGTTATCATTTTCATTATCATATTCTTTTGTCTGCAAGAAATATAATTTGTTATCATCTATATTTAATTCTTTAATACACGAATAATATTTTATTTTTTTCTTATCTAATACTTTGATTAATTCTTTTTCTAAATCATTATAAGGTCCACAATTAAAGATTACTTTTTCTACTTTAAAATTATTTACTAAATTAATAGCTTCTCCCATATGGTCGAAGTCGCCATGAGTTATAATTATCGCATCTAATTTAACGATTCCTTTACTATATAAATATGGAATAGTTTTATTCATTGTAATACTATAATCACTACCGGTTATACCTCCAGTATCAATCATTATATTGTTGTTATATGGATATTTAATAATAATCGAGTCACCTTGTCCTACATCAGCAAAAAGGACTTCTAAATCATAATTAAAGTATATTTCAAACTTATGAAATAAGATAACAAAAAGAAAGAAAATATATTTTTTATTATATAGAAACAAAAATATACCGATATAATACACCGTTATCAGTATCATATTTGGTTTAGAAAAATGGAGAACACCTAAATTATATTTTGATATAAAAAGTGAAATAATCTCCATTATAGTTATAAATAGATTTAATATATAACACAAACCTGGTATTATTAAACACATTAAAGATAACGGAAAAATAACCATACTAACCAAAGGAATAAATATAATATTTAAAAGAATAGAAAGGAAGTTTACTTGATAATAGTTATATATACATATTGGAAAAGATACTAAAAAAGATATTAATGAAATATATAAAGATTTTATTATACTGTTCTTTACTAATTTGATTTTATTTGCAAATAACACTAATGAAAACGAGATTAAATAAGAATATTGAAAAGCTATATTATAAAGATAAAATGGATGCCATAAAAGTAATATAATAAGTACCATATACATAATATCGATACTTTTTATCTTTAAATTAAATAACTTATTTACTGAAAATAATATATACATAGTTAAACTTCTAATTACCGATGGAGAAGCTCCTATTAGTAGTGAATAAACAGTTAAAAAAAGAATTACAATTCCATAATTATAAAAATTACTATATGATATTCTTTTTAAAATAAACAATAAAATGGATGCAAATAGACTAATGTGCATTCCGGAAATACTAAAAAGATGGGAAATTCCATTTTCTCGGTAACTTGATATAATATTATCGCTTATCGAAGAAGTATCCCCCAAAACAAAAGTTTTTATATATTCTTGACGTTTTGGAAATGAATCTATTCTTTTAACAATCATATTTTTTATGTGATAGATAATATTTGTATTATTAGCTATTTTCTTTATTTCACAAGTATTAATAATATTATATATACCATTATTATATAGATATTTCCGATAATTAAAAGCATTAGGAATAGTATTATTGCTAGGTTTCTCTAACTTGCCTTTAACATTTATTACATCTCCTAAAGATATATTATTTAATTTGCAATTATAACCATTTATAATTAGCTTTTCTTTAGCATTTATATATAATGTCACTTTGTTTTCTTTAATAATTCTCTTAAAAACTACACCTTCAAATTCGATTTCATTGCTATAAACACTTTCATATTTTATTAACTTTGTATACATTACACATATAACTATAACTAATATTGCCAATATTTTAAAAAGATATCTATGTTGTAATATGTACTTTAATCTCTTCATATAGTTTTTCGCCAATACCTGGAACATTTTTTATATCTTCCACTGTACTAAAAGCTCCATTTTCTTCACGATATCTAACAATTGCAATAGCTTTAGATTCACCAATACCAGGTAATGTTTGAAGTAATGAAACTGATGCTGTATTAATATTTACTAATCCATTATCATTTTCACCAATCATTCCATTAATTTCATTATTTATGCAGCCATCATTTTGTATATTCGGACAAACGCACTCTTTCTCCACTGTCTTTACAACTGTTTCCAAGATATTAGAATTCTTTACTTCATCTTTAGTATAAACAATTATTACCATTTCATTTTCTATTTTTTTGGCCAAATTTATTAGTGATGTATCGGCATTTTCAGTTAATCCTCCAGCTAACTCAATAACATCTTGTATTTTTCTATCACATTCAACTTCATAAACTTTTGGTTCTTTAATAGCCCCTTTGATATCAACAAAGCATTTTGATTCATCATTATTTACCAATATTTCATCATTTATTTCTAAGTTATCACTAGAAATATCAATATTATTGTATTTATTTTTTTCTAAAATTAGCTTCGTAGATATTGCTGCTATTACTATCAAAACAAATAGTATAACTGTCAATAAATATTTATACTTTCTTATCATCTTCAACATAATCACCTAAACTTTCCTTTCAATAATAATATTCATAATAAAATGAGCGTTTTACTTTTTTTGAAGAAAAATTAGACATAATTGGTGATATTTTTATAATAAAAAAACATCTAGTAAATATTTACTAAATGCCTTTATTTATTCTTTTTGTTTTTTACTAACAATCTAATTATATTAATAAACAACAATAATGAAATAACTGCAATAAAATATAATGTATAATTACCTTTCTTCTTGATATTGATCACATATGTTGTTTTATTTTTTCCTTTAGTAGTTATTGTAATAATACTTCCATCTTTTAAATCTCTATTACCACCAATAGTTATTTCATCAGCTTCTCTATTAGTAGTTATATCTAATGCCGACTCATTGCCAATAGTTAAGTTATATGTTTTAACTTCAGGATCAAATTTTAAATCATAACCAGCTATAGTTACTTTAAGTGGCTCCAGTGGCTTTTCAACCACACTTATAGCAATTGACGCTTTTATTTTTCCTTCCTTATCGCTAACTGTTATTGTTGCATTTCCTATTTTAATAGCATTAACTACTCCATCTTTAACCGTTGCTACCTCTTCATTATCACTTGTCCAAATAGGATCTACGATTGCACTATCCTGTGGTGTTGCAATCGTATTAAGGGTCGTTGCACTTCCAACATAAACTTCTAATGTTTCTTTATCAAAAGCTATAGCCTCAATTGGTTTAGATGAAACTGTAACTTTACAAATTGCTTCATAATTACCTTCGATACTAACTACTTTAATTTGAGCATTACCAGCTCTTACCGCAGTTATCTTACCATTATCATCAACTTTAACTATTTGCGTATTACTACTAGACCAGGTAACTTTTTTATTTTCAGCATTACTTGGATTATAAGTAATTGTTAAGGTTTCTTCTTGGCCACTTTCAAGCACAAGCTCACTTTTGTTCAACGTTATTCCTTTTAATGTTTTGTCAACAGCATTAACTGTAACCTTACACGCCGATTCATAATTACCATCAGATGATGTTACTGTAATTGTTGCTGTTCCTGGAGCAACAGCTTTTAAATTACCATTACTATCAACTGTAACTACCTTAGTATCACTACTTTTCCAAGTAACTCCTTTATTCGTAGCATTACTTGGATTATAAGTAACATACAATCTAGCAGTTCCATTTTCAGATAACTCTTTACTGCTGTCGATACTTATTCCTTTTAACTTTATAGTAGTATTTGTATTATTATTGCTGTTATTATTGTTATTGTTGTTGTTACTGTTATTATTTGAATTATTATTTATTTGTTCAACAACAGTTACCTTATATAATTCTACTTTTTCTTCTATTTTTAATGAAATATATGCTGTCCCTAATTTCTTACCAGTAATATATCCTTGATTATTTACAGTAACGATACTGCTATCTAAACTTGCATAGAAAATAGTCTTATTTGTAGCATTACTTGGGTTAATCGTAGCATTTATTTTTTTAGTTTCATTTATCGCTATTGTATCGCTTGTCTTATCTAAAACAATTTTACTAACTGGAACATACCCATCAACTATATATATTTTACATATATCGCTTTCATGATTTGCATTTGATACACTTATATATACTTCGCCAGTACTTACACCAGTTATCTTACCACCGATTACTGTAGCTACATTAGGATTAGTCGTAAACCATACGACTGAATTAGTATTACCAGTAGGTGTAACAGTTACATTACTACCAACACCTATTTTTAAATTATCACAACTAATATCGATACTAGCATTGACTACTTTAATATTAAAACTAATTATTAATAAAATATAAATTAATAATAATGCTACTTTTTTCATAGACCCACTTTCCTATCCTATTAAAATTATAATATAGTTTTTAAATTTAGTAAAGAAAAAGAATTAACATTTTTAATATTAATTCTCTGTTTTTTTATTTCTTTTATTAATTGCTTGATGATATACTTTTAAAACATTTGCTGCAAATACTTCTTTTGAATATTCATATGTACTATTCTTAGCATTCATACTCATAGTCTTATATAATTCACTATTATTAGCTAATTTGATGATATCATCTATAAACTCATCATCATTAGCAAATAAATAACCGTTGTATCCATTTTGAATAGTTTTTTGAAAACTTGTATCATTAATACATAATGTTGGTTTAGCCGCTGCTAATCCTTCTATTATTGTCAAGCCTTGCGTCTCCGTCGTTGAAAATGATACCATAGCATCAAATGCTTGATAATATTCTGGTATTAAATTATAATCGACAAGTCCAGTAAAAATAACATTTTTTTCAATTTTTAATTTCTTTGCTAATGTTTTTAAATTTTCCATATCTGGGCCATCACCCACTAGCATAAATTTAACTCTCTTATTGGTTTCAATAATTCTACTTAGATTTGTTAATATTCTATCAAAACTCTTTTCAACTGCTACTCTACCAACTGAACCAATTACAAAATCATCGTCAGCTATTTTATATTTTTTTCTTTCTTCTTTAGCTTTTTTATTTAAATTACTAGTTGGATAGAATTTTTTAATATCTATACCAGTTGGAATAACAAACATATTTCTGGTTATATTATATTTATTGTTAAATATCTCTTTAATTTTATCTGTAGGAACAATTAGTTCATCACATTTGTTATCATAATAGTATTTAGTATATTTTGCCAAGAATTTTTTAGCTAATTTATCAAAATGTCCATGTGTAACATAATAGACATAATCTTCATATAAAGTATGATATGTATGTACTATTGGTATATTTAATTTTTTAGCAACAATATGTGAAAATGTCCCCACAGTTCCTTCTGTTTGTGAATGAATAATATCCAAATTCCACTCGTTTTTAATTATTTTCATTGCTTTTGATGAATATATACCAGTCATTCTCAATTTATAAAGACCAGTTTTTATCCCTGGTAATAATATTGTTTCATTTTTCTTATCATATATAAACTTCATATTATCCAAATTAGGGATTACCATATATACTTTATGTCCCATTGCTTCTAATGCACTCTTTAGCATTGCGATACTTGTTGCTACTCCAGATACATGTGGATAATAACTATCAGTAAAAATTCCTATTCTCATAAGTCACCTCTTATTAGTTACATATATGTATAAGTATATAACATATTACGTTTTTTTTCAATTATCAGATTATACTTTACAGTTTTAAATAACACTGGGTATTTATAATTTCTAACATTGTAATTATCAAATATAATAATAATGAAAGGGGGATACTATGTACGGCTATTATGGTAATGGATATGGTTATGGCATCGGAGAATGGATCTGGATATTAGTAATAATATTTATTATTTTCTTCCTATTCTATAACAATAGTTTTAACAACGGAAATCGTCCTTCAAAATGTTACTAACAGCACATTTAATGTGCTTTTTTTGATAAATAAATATATTTTTCTAACCAATTATCAAAAGCCGTTACAATTTGATATTTAGCTATATCTTCTTCTTTATTTGCATCCAAATAAGCTACAACTCTACCTTTTTTAACGATAAGTATTGAAGGTGCATATTTAACTTTTTTTATTAAATAAGTTTTTTTAAATTCATTATATGAAATGGCATAAAAACTAAGATTGTTTTTTTCCATTGATTCAATAAATATTTCATCACATGGTATTTCAAAATTACAAAAATTATTATAGACAAACATTATATAAGATTTTTTTTCTTTTTTTAAATCAATAACATCACTAGCATTTATATCGATAAAAGTATTTCCATCATAATAAATATCATCTAGATAAAATTTAGCAATATATCGTTTATTAATATATATCGCTAATCCCGATATAATCACAATGGTTAATATTATTATTATTAATTTTCTTTTCATATTATCACTTCTTAATTGGTGTTAATGATTCAAAATCGATATCATGATAAGTTACTTTCCAAAAATCATATGTCCCATTATCATTTTTAACATCTATTTTATTCTTACCTTCATAATACCAATATCCACCAATATCATATATTTTATTCTCATTCCAACCTAAAGATACGAGTAGTTTTTTAGTCATACCAGCATAACCACCACCACCACACATTAAAAAGATATATTTATCTTTAGGAAAATAGTATTCTAAAAATTTGATAGATTCTTGATAATTAGCGGTATACTTTCCATCAACTGTCTCCGTAAATAAAGTTTTTCCGGTATAACTATCACCAACCTCTGCAGGTAATCCTTTAACTTGTGTTAAATATGGATATGGAATTACTTCAAACCCCTTAATGAATCCAGATAGATAAGAGTCTCCTCCAATTGCCTCATAATTTCCTGGATCTTTTAACATACGCATATCATAATATACTGCATCATCCCTATTAAGATATTTATCGATAGTATCTTCGTTAATGTTTTTATCGATACCTAATTCCCCTCTAATTCCATCGGTAACTTCCGGTTTAGGAAGAATACTTCCCTTCTCATATTTAATATTATTTACACTTAAAACAAGTAATAAGCACAAAAAAGTTGCAACAACTATTAATATTATTTTTTCTTTTTTCATAATTTCTCCTTTCATTATTATTCTAATACTATATAATCGATAAATAAATAACTATTTGGTTGAAAAAACTCAACTTTTAGTTGAGTTTACTATTTTATATTTAAACAATTTTTTTCTAATATCAATGGTATCTTATAAGATGTTGTTTTTTCAGAATTATCTTTAGCATTTATTAAAAGATATAAACTGTTTTCAGAATATTCTCTACATGATTGTTCATAATCATCTACCAAAAACTTAACTTCACTTAAAAACTCTTTTAATGTTATGTTATCACTTTTATATGAACTTATTTGTTTTTCAACATTATCATTTTTTTCATATAAAATACATTCTATTTCCGCATAGGTTTTATCTTCTTCTTGCCCGCAATATTCAATACTGCTGATATATATTGCTGACTTATTATGATTATATGATAAACTACCTGATATTTGAAAATTATCACAAGAAGTACCTATCGTTCGAAATTTAAAATCATTATCTCGATTATTAACTACAATTGCTATCACTATAATTAAAAGTATTAACAATATAATTCCGATTAAAATATATGGCTTATTTTTATTATTACTATGATATTCGCCATCAAATATTTCTTCAATACTGACATCTAATTCCTTAGCTATTTGTTTAATTAAAGCTTTATCTGGCATGTTCTTACCATTTTCCCATTTTGATACTGCCTGATAAGTTACTCCCAATTTATCTGCTAATTCTTTTTGTGTAAGATTATTTTTTTTACGTATTTCTTTAATAAAATTACCAAACTTCTCTTGTTCCATATTTTCACTTCCAATAATTATTAACTCTATGTCTATTTTACTAGCATTTTTAATTATTGTCTAGTCTCAAAAAAAGTAATACCCTAAGTATTACTTTTAACAACCTTCTTCATCACATGTACTTAGAAAGAAATTTTCAAATAGTTCTTCCTCGTCTGCCAATATTTCTTCAGTTAATTCATCTCTAGATCCTGTTTGCAAATCAGAAATTCCTCCTGTAATTCTAACTGGTTTTCCGTTAGCTACATATATATATGTAGGTAAATAGATTCTTTTTTCATTGACATCTAATTTTGCTCCACCATTTCTATTCGCAGCATAAGTATAATCTGGAAGAACATCTCCTAAAAGTTCTAAAAGTGTAAAATATTCTGGTTTTCCTTCAACTTCCATAACTGCTTTACCATTATCATCCAATGTATATTTATCTCTTAATATTTCATTTCCTTCATCATCCCATACATCGACATAATAAATTTTATCTATTTCATTACCATTAGCTACTTCAATAGCTTTTTCGATACTACTACGACACCATGGGCATAATTTAGAACCAAAATATACATAAAATGATTCTTTGTTTTCTATTTTCTTAATAATCTCTTCAGCAGATGACATAATAAATGGATTATCCTCAGGTATATTCAAATTTCTATGTTCTTTTCCACTAGCATTTGTTTTCCCGTTTAAAGATTCATAATCAGCTTTAAATAAGGCAGCATCTTTGTTTTTATTACATGCTGTTAATGTAAAAATTGAAATGAAAACAATTGCTAATAACAATACTTTTTTCTTCATAATTACTCCTTCTTTTTTGATACTTGCTTTTTAGCATTTGGTGTTGTTTTTTTACTTTCACGTTCTTTAATAACAAGATTTTCTATTTTTGTATTTAATTCTTTTACTTTGTTATTGACGTAATATAGGATTCCACATGTAGCAATTATTACGAACAATATATTTAACATAAACAATGTTGTATTTGAAAGTGCATTTTTTGATTTCTTTAAAGCTTTCATAACATCATATCTCTTTTTTGCTTTAGTGTTATATAAATTCATAATTGCTGCTTTAATATCTTCGTCGTAGTCATCCGTATATCCTGGAAATACTTTATCTCCAATAACTATATATGGAACACCTCCTGCAGGTTGACCCAAGAAGTTAGACACTTCACTCATCAAATTTGAATTATTCTCATCATTCCATACTTCATAACTAACCATCTTAAAGTATTTACCATATTCAGGAGCAATACTGTTCATAAATGTTAAATAAGCACGGCAATAAGCACAACCTTTTCCCCTAAATAAATAAATAGTTATTTGATCTTTTGTTTCTTTATAATCAGCAAATTTTTCCTCTATTGCTTCATCAGCCAAAACTTCTTTAAAATTTAATGTATTATATTCCAAAGCTTTAGCTGTTATTGGAAATATAAATAAACTTACTAATATAATTCCTAGTAATTTAAATTTGTTTTTCATTCAAAAAAATCTCCTCTCTTTTTTGTATTATATCATATAATGAACATAATAAAAAGCAAAATATTTTATTTTGCTTTTAAATATTCTCTAATTGTCTCTGCTGCATCTCTACCTGCCCGTGCCGCAAAAGCTACCGTCTGTTTTGTACCAGCAACATCGCCTCCAGAAAATACTTTTTCATCACTTGTCATACCATTATCACTAATTGATATTTTGCCATTATTCAAAGTTAACCCCATCTTTTTTACATAATCTTCCGAATGCGAACCTATTGCCATAATAACATAGTTACATTTTATTAAATATTTACTATTGGGCACTGGCTTTATATCAGTTCCCCCATTACGCTTTCTAATAATTTTATTTTTTACTACAAAAACTCCCGTAACTTTTCTATTACCAGCTACTTCTACAATACTAGTTTCTGGTAAGAACTCAATATTCTCACTTTTAGCAGCCTCAATTTCCTTAATATCAGCTGTCATTTCATTTTCTGATTTTCGATATATAACAATTACCTTTTTGGCACCTTTACGTTTAACTGTTCTAGCTACATCCATAGATACGTTACCGCCGCCACAGATTACTACTATCTTATTTTGATATTGAAGTTTAATTTTACTTTCCAATAATTCGTTACCACCATAAACATTTTCAAGTTCCTCACCAGGAATATTTAACTTATTAGGTACGTTTGCTCCAATACCAAGAAAAACAGCATCATATTGTTCCTTTAATTCTTCTAAAGTTATATCCTTCCCTAAACACATATTATATTTTACATCAATTCCTAAATCGATTATTTTATTTATAGTTTCTTCAACAACTTTTTTTGATAATCTAAAAGCCGGAATACCATGAACTAATAAACCACCTAAATAATCATACTTTTCGTAAATTGTAACTCCAATACCATTTCTTCTTAAAAAAGCGGCACATGTAAGGCTTGCTGGTCCAGATCCTACAACGGCTACTTTGTATTTGGTTTTCTTTGGAGCATTATATTTCCAACCATTTTTAATAGCCATATCACCAACAAGTGATTCCAAATGTCCTATTTTAACAGGTGTTTTATTTATTCCCCTAACACAAGATCCTTCACATTGTCTAGCTTGAGGACAAATTCTTCCACACACTGGCATTAAAACAGTTGTCTCGCTAAGTATCTCAAATGCTTTTTGATAATTACCAAGTTTAACTTCATCAATAAAATCGGGAATATTATTACCAAGTGGACAACCATCAGCACATGGTTTATTTATACATGATAAGCATTCTTTAGCATATTTAATAGTTTTTTGCACTGCCATATTTATCCCCTCTCTTATTATAACTAATTATATCATTTTAGCTAAAATATGTAAATTATTCTTTTTCACTTGATAATTTTAACATTGAATTAAGTATAGTTCGTAAATATTTTAAAGTTTTATTATCGGCACCTCTAACTGATTTAAGTACATTTAATACCAACATTAAACTTATTGATGATGTCTTATCAAGATGACTAAATGATTCTTCAATAACATAACGTATTTCTTCATTAGAAATATCAGTAATATTTTTAGATGCCATTTGATGAAGATCTTTACTTAATTTAGATTGCTTTCCATCGATAAAAACAGTTCCATAAGAATTCCAAAACATTGGATAATGCACATTTATTGCATGTGAATTTGTTGTTACAACACGATAATTATCATTATATAATAAAACGCCAATATAAGAACTTGTAGGAATTATATTTACAAGTTTATCCTTAATTCTTGTATACTTATCAGATATATATTCTTCTTTTCTAAAACCAGGACCATCGAAATTAACAATTTGCTTAATCTTACTAAAATCATGTGGTAAAACTTCCATAGCACTTACCATTGCTAAATTTCCACCTTTAGAATGTCCCGTAACATATACACTACTATCTAAAAGATTAATATTATTTTTTAGATATTGAATAGCTAATTTTTGAGTATATGTCGGATAGTCATATATAATTCTAAAATTTTCTAACCAGCCAATAACCGACTTATCAGAACCTTTAAAACTAACTACCTTAACATTTCTAATCATACATGTAAGAGCTCCAAATTGTGTATTATCATCGATAATATTGACAAAATTTTTAATTCTCATATTCTTATATCTTTTAGAATTCCTAATGATGTTTATTATTTCTTTTGGTTTAGGCGTCATATAATCAGATGTTTTAGGAAGCGGCATTTTTGATAATTCATCATATATAGAATTTAATGTTCTAGAATACTTAAAACTGGGTAATGGCATATAGACAATTATTGCACATAATAAATTATCCATTATATTCCAAGGAATATCTTTTAATTCATAATCTTTATAATATTTTAAATAGTCATAAAATGTATACATTCTTTATTCACTTCTCTCTATTTATTAATTATAACACATTTTTTAGCAAGAAAAAACTAGATATTTCTATCTAGTTATCATCTAATGGTGACCCGTATGGGATTTGAACCCATGAATGTAGCCTTGAGAGGGCTATGTGTTAACCATTTCACCAACGGGCCAGAAAGAGGATTACTCCTCTATTACTTTATTTAATCTACCAATTATTCTCTCTTTACCAAATAGTCTCATTATTTCATACAAATCTGGTGTCATTGAACTACTTGTTAAAGCTACACGAATAACTGTCGATACATCAGCTACACTACCTTTGTAATTATCAGGATTTTCCTTATAATCTTTCATATTTGAAGCATAGCCAAGTTCATCACACAATAGTTTTATTTTATTAAACCATGTATCTTTATCATCTTCATAATTATAGTACTTATCAATATATAATTTCAATATATTATTAATTTCAGCTTTATCAGTAATAGTTTGAAAATCATATGAAGGATCATTAAATAATTCATCATACATATACCAAATATGTTTTTTAATACTACTCCATGATTCATAATCTTTTCTAGGTTTCTTCTGATATCTTTCAATACTAAATATTCCTATTGTATAATCTTTATATTTACTAATTAACTCATGAAATTCTTTATCATATTCATCTGACCAAGCTAGAAGATTATCATAAACTTCTTCAGCCTTTAAATAACTAATATAATTTCTTGATATATTGATTAATTTTTCTAAATCAAATAATGCTCCACTACTTGATATCTTTTTAAAATCGAATTTAAAGTCATCTATTGATTTATCTTTATTCTGATCATACCACTGTTCAAAATTAGTATTAGCAATTGTCATTAAATATAAATGCACAGCTTCAACTGGAATACCTAACTTAGCATAATAACTCATTGCTGCTTCTGGATCTTTTCTTTTAGATAGCTTTCTTCTAGTATCTCCTTCTTGTTTCATAATTGGTGTCAAATGTGCATATTTAAGCGTTTCAAATCCAAACATTTTAAATAACTGTACATGAATTGGTAAACTTGATACCCATTCATCCCCTCTAATAACATGTGTCGTTCTCATCAAATGATCATCAACTAAATGAGCAAAATGATATGTTGGCAGTCCATCACTTTTCATAATAACGATATCCAAGTCATTTTCAGGAAATTCTATTTTTCCTTTAACTAGATCATTAACTACTACTTTGTGTTCAAAATTACCTGGTGATTTCAATCTAATAATAAACTTTTCACCATTTTTAATTCTATTATATGCATCCTCTAACTTTAATTGACGACATACTGCATATCTACCATAGTAACCTATTCTTGCCTTAGTTGCTTCTTGCATTTTTCTAGTTTCCTCTAATTTTTCTTCACTGCAAAAGCAAGGATATGCCATATCATTTTCAATTAAATACTTAATAAAGGCATGATATATTTCTTTTCTTTGACTTTGAATATAAGGGCCATAATTACCAATTTCTTCAGTTCTTGATAAAGCCCCTTCAGGAATATCTATCTTAAAATTGTTAAGGTCTGTAACAATACCTTCAATTCCATTTTCAACTTCTCTTTTACCATCCGTATCTTCAATTCTTAAATAGAATACTCCATTCGTATCTTTTGCTGCCTTTCTTTCAATAAATGAAGCTAGTAAACTTCCCATATGGACAAACCCTGTAGGGCTTGGTGCAAATCTAGTTACAATGGCTCCCCCTGGTAAATTTCTTTCAGGATATATTTTCTCATAATCGGCAATTGTTTTATCAATATTAGGAAATATTAAATCTGCTAAATCTTTATGTGTCACAATATCACTCCTTTAATAAATTGGTTGCCCCTACTAGATTCGAACTAGTGATCATGGAGTCAGAGTCCAATGCCTTACCGCTTGGCTAAGGGGCATCAACAAGTATGATTATAACATATTTTATCAAGAAAAAAAAGACTTTCGTCTTTTAAAATACAAAATATTTTACCAATATTATTATTGCAAATACTACTCTATAGATGGCAAATACTGAAAAGTCATGTTTCTTAATATAACTAAGTAAAAACTTAATTGAAAATAATCCTACAACAAATGAAACAAATACTCCTACAAATGTCTCTAATCCTAACGATAATTCTCCTATTTTAAGTACGGTTGCCCCTGCAATAATAGGTACTGATAATAAGAAGGTAAATTTTGTAGCCGCACTTTTTGATAATCCCATAAGTCTAGCTGATAAAATAGTTGTACCACTTCTAGAAAATCCTGGAATAACAGCTAATGCTTGTGATAATCCAATAATAAATGCTTGTTTAAGTGATATATGTTTAAAATCTGTTTCTATCTTATAATGCGTATCGGCCCATCTATCACCTAAAAAGATAAGAACTCCCATTACTGCCAAAGCTATAGCTATAAGCCATATTTTAGTCCTAAATACATTTTCAACTACATCATCAAGTAAAAATCCAATTAAAGCTCCTGGAATTGTCGCTATCACTAAGTACCAAAACATCTTATTTTGAAAAGATTCTTTTCCTTTAGTTACTTTCTTAACAGCCCCTATAAACAAATCCCACCAATCTCTAAAAAAGACTACTAATACTGCACATAAAGTACCAAAATGCAAAGCTATATCAAATGCCATTGAATGTTCTGGCCATCCTAATAAATATGGTACTAATATTAAATGCGCAGATGATGATATTGGTAAAAACTCTCCTATTCCTTGAACAATTCCTAAAACTATTGATCTAATTATTTCTATCATTTTTTCACTTCCTTAATTAATTATATTATTTTGTTTCAATAAATTCTAATAAACCAATAAACATATTAATAAACTTAGGCTCTAATCCCGCTTTTCTTAACTTTCTTAAAGCTATTCTCTTCTTATTAACAGGTAAATCCGTAAATATTATCGCATCTATCTGTTCTTTTAAAGTAGTATTTATTTCCAAATCATCTAAAATTCCCCCAATTTCTTCATTGATAACACTAATTGTTTCAATTTCTAGATTATTTCCAATAACATTTACCTCAATTGTTTCATAACTACTTACATTATCTATCTGAACAACTAAGTCATTCTTAGAAGTTTCAAATTCATGTTCATTAACATTTGCACCTATTTTTACCATTACCTTATTTGGACTCTTCATATTCCTAAAACGTAATGTATAATTTCTATTTGGTAAACTCAAATTACCTTCTTTTCTCTTAATTGTAAACGTATATCCATTATCAACTTTATCAAGATTCATTTTAGTAATCATATAATTCCTATTATTTATTAAACTAATTCCATCATCTTCATATAGTTCATAACTTCCATATAATCCATTTTCAGCTGGAAATATTTGTAATTCCATATTGACAGGATTTTCGGTATCATCATCTAAACTCATTGGAATAATAGAACCTTCTTTAATAAATATTGGGTAATCCTCTTCTTTATAAAATCCTACATAATATTTATTACCAACATATTTTTTACCAGTTGAATAATCATACCAGATTCCATTAGGAATAAATACTCTTTGAACCACACGATTCATTTCCTCATTACGCTTTTTTACAATTGGACTAATCATTATCCTACTGCCAAAAAAGTATTGATTAACATAATTGGGTTCATCATATATTTTTGGATATTTATAATATAATGGCTGAATTATAGGAACACCATATTTATGATATATATATCCTTCATTATATATATATGGAACTAATTTATTTCTTAATTGCATATATTCTCTAATAACATTTAAGATTATTTGATTCCATTTCCATGGCTCACGCTTATAGTATTTCCCAGCTTCTCCAGCTAGAATAAATATCGGATTAAAAACTCCAAATTGAATATATCTTATAAACAATTCATCATCTTCAATACCACTATAAAATCCTCCAATAGCATGTGCATGCCAACATACACCTAAATTAGCTGCACTATTATTATACATTGGTAAATACTTTAATGTATCCCAACTAACTTTTGTCCTACCACTATAAATAATCGGATATCTATGTGGTGCTATTCCTGGATTACGAGATAAAATAACTCCTCTTTGATTTAAATTAGCAATAACATAATGATAATGATTTAAAAGAAATAAACCAAGCTTATCATTAGGATTATAGTAATCTATATTAAATAATCTAATTCCACTTTGTAATAATCTATTGACAATCAAATTCAAATATAATGATATTGTATTATTATCTAATGGTATTAAACTAATACTATTTCCATTTACTTGCATATATTGAAGCATTTCATTATATAATGGATCATTATTATTAATTGGTAAATTAGGATTGATTGTTAAACCAAATTTTTGACTTTTACTATTATAAAAATTATTTATTGAAGACATATCAAACAAGTTATTATCATAACTATAATTTTGAATATTGTTATGCCATTTATCTCCCAATAAGAAAACTGATATTGGAATATTATTATCGTTAAACTTTTTTAATACATCATCTATTCCATACATATTATATGCATCGTTTTTATACCACCAAGAACCTAATGTATATCTTGGTATCATTGGTGGATAACCAGTTAGATTAAAATAATCCTGTAAACATAGTCCTAAATCACTTCTATATGCAAACAAATATAAATCTACAGTATTCTCTCTAGGAATAAACATTTCATTGTCGATAACATAGTTTTTAGCATCGTCAATAACAACAAATCCATCCATAGAATATAAACCTTTATCTAGTTTTAAATTGTTGTTAAGATCATCCAAAGAATATGCCATACTACCGACATTTCTAACTTCTTTATATCCTGGATACCATTCTCTATCGACACCATTTAATTTAACTTTGATATTATTACCAACAATTGGTTTTTCTTTAACATATGTCAAAGTAAAATATTCTGTTGCTATATTTAATACTAATTCATCTCCCGTAACTGAAAGTTGCGTATCGGCAAATGACCTATTTACAACGAGTGAAGTGGCTCTATCTTCAAATAATCCATTTGGATTATATTCGATTCTAATAAGTCTAGGTGTTAAGACACTAAAACGATAAGTTTTACCTCTTATCATATACTTATTACTAGGTATCAGTCTTTTTGAATCCTTGACAAAATAAGAACACAAATTAGCCATAACAATCACCCTTTACTCTTATCTAATTATATCATAAATTGTAAAAAAGAAAAAGAATTAGTTATTATTATTGAATTATATTTATGATTATTATATAATTTACTATATAGTAATGGGATGTGTTATTATGTATTTTAAAAACGATGATAATGTCGACATAAATTATTATGAAGACCAAAAAAAGACTAAAAAAAAGAAAATAAACATTAAAGAATGGCTACCATTTATTGTTTTTGGTGTCATTATTTTATTCAGTATTATTCTATATATCATTGCTAGTATTAATGATAATAACTATAGTCCCCCAATTAGCAATAATACAAACCTTAATTACTATATTAAACTAAGTGGAGATGAAGAAATAACATTATATCAAGGAGAAAAATATGTTGAACCAGGATATCGTGGGCATGATAGTAAAGGCACTGACTTAACTTCAAGTGTTATCGTTAATAACAATATTGATTATAATAAAATTGGATCTTATACCATAACATATTCATTAAATGATATCACTGTAACAAGAAAAGTAAATATTATTACTAAACCTATAGGTGCTACTTACATTCACTTATATGGTGAAAGTGTTATGTATATTAATGCCGGTGATAAATATGTTGAACCGGGATATGAAGTAATCGATTCCATCGATGGTTCTGCACTGAAAAAATATGTTAAAATTAAAAATAACATTAACAATAACAAAGCCGGTGTTTATCAAGTAGTATATTCTGTTATAAATACTTCTGGTATCACTACTACCAAAGTAAGAAATATTATTGTTATGGATAGTGAAATAAGTATTACTACCGATACTGATGAATATACTAATCAAAAAGTAAATATAAATATTTACGTCAACGATATATACTTTAATTATATTATTTTACCAGACGGTAATAAGGTTAATCAAAATAAGTATACTTATTCTGTTACTAAAAATGGAACATATAAATTTATCGTATATAATAAAAAAGGTGGTAAAAAAGAAAAAAGTATTACCATCAGTAGTATCAATATTACTAAACCTTCCGGTAGTTGCAGTGGTTATTATCAAAATGGTAAATCGCAAATAACTATTCAAGCTTCAGATGATGTTGGTATCCAAAAATATGTCATTGATAATAATACCTATACGACAAATACAATAACCGTAAATAAAGAATTAACTACCGCTAATATTACTATTTATGATAAAGCTGGTAATACTAATAATATCACATGTAAATTAGAAGATAAAAATATCAAATATAAACAACAAAAAACGCTTTTATCTTATTCACATCCAAAGGGATATACCTTTAATTATTGGTTAAGTATCCCTAAGAATGCTAAAGATAATATGCCATTAATTGTCTTCTTACACGGTGATGGTTATGAAAACAAACCAAATGATTTAGGTAAATTCTTCATTGTTGATAAAGGCCAAAGCTACAATAATGGTGATGCTGGATTTTTCCTTATCGCTCCAAATACTAAAGAAAAAGGTTGGACTAATGGTTCTATTCCTAGTTCACTTAAAGGATTGATTGATAAAGTTGTCAGTGACTATAAAATAGATACTTCTAGAATATATATTATGGGCTATAGTCGTGGAGCTATTGGCACTTGGTATATGGTAAATAGTTATCCCAATCTCTTTGCCGCTGCTGTTCCTATAAGTTGTAGTCCAATTGGTGTCAACGCTTCAAACTTTAAACACACTAAAATTAAAGCTATTTCTGGCAACTCTGGTGGTGACGAAGCAAACTATAATAGTCAAATGACAAGTTTTGTTAATAGTATCAATTCAGCTGGTGGTCATGCTGAAAAAGTAACATATAGTGGCTATACTCACTTTACTATTTTTAAAGCATTCAACATTGATGATGTATTTGCCTGGTTATTAAAACAATAAAAAAAAGCAATCTCTTGCTTTTTTTATTTATCTAAAAACTTTAATAATTCATCTTCACTCAATGTATATTCTTGTTTTTCAGTCATATCTTTTATCTTATACATTCCACTACTTACTTCATCATTTCCAACAATCATTACATATTTAATACTATTATTATCAGCATATTCAAAGCATTTAGCAATTTTTTTCTTATTCATTTCAATTAATACTTTATAGCCATTACTTCTAAACTTACTAGCTAATTTTAATACTTCAACATTCGTATCTAATGGAACCATATAAATATCAACTATTGGCATCTTAGTCATTTCTTCTTTTAAAATAACAAATATTGGTTCAAGACCAAAAGATAAACCAATAGCAGGATAATTATTACCATTATCCATAAAATTAGTAATTATCTTATCATATCTTCCACCGCCACCAATTGCTGAACTAATTCTTCCTAAACTATCATAAAATTCAAATACAATACCTGTATATATTGATAAGCCTCTAGCAAGCGTTGGTGTAAACTTACATTTATCTCTAACCCCAAGTTTATCTAAATAATCATTTACTTCATTAATCTCATTTACCCCTTCACTAACTAGTAAATTATCATTAGCTAAATTCTTATAATAATTAATATCCTTATCAAATAATTCAAATAGTTTAGTAATACTCTCATCACTAATTTCTATTTCTTTTAACATATCAGTTAATTCTTTCGTACTAACTTTTTCTAGCTTATCGATAATACCAATAACACTATCGATCTTATCAGAATCAATACCAGCTAATTCAATTAAACCACTCATTAATTTTCTATTATTATATTTAACAATAACATCTATTCCTAATTCTTTATATATATTTATTGCCATCAATATTTGTTCTGCTTCAATTAACCTATTATCTATTCCTACTACATCGACATCACATTGATAAAACTCTCTTGTTCTTCCTGCCTTTACAGGACCATTACGAAATACCTTACCGATTTCATATCTTCTAAAAGGTAAAGCTAAACTTTTATCCATGCCTACTACCTTACAAAATGGAACTGTAAGATCGTATCTAAGCCCCAAATCTCTTTCACCCTGATCAGTAAGTCTATAGATTTCACTAAGTATCTCAGCATCTTCACTATATTTATAACTAAGCAAATCATAATAATTAATAATTGGTGTTTCTAATGGTTGATAACCATATCTTTCAAAGTTATCTCGTAAAATAGCAATTACTCTATTTCTAATTTTCATATCTTCGGGCATATAATCATATGTACCTTTAACATTCATTAATTTCATAAGTATCCCTTCTTTTCTAAAACAATTATATCACATTTAATAACGTGTTCTCAACTCATAAACAATAACTTTTTCGTTTTTTGTTCCAACCGGTTCATTAAATAAAGCAAATTCCACGATTACATCTTCTAAATTATGCGTAACAATATATTGATAAATTATATCAAAATATTTAATCTTATTAAGTTTATTATCAAATATATTAGTTTTTAAATTATAAGTTGGATCTTTGGTAGCATCTCTCAAAGAATAATGTGGATTAGTAGATAATATCATATATACATCTCCATCCGATAAAATTTCAATTTCACCCACTAATAATTGATTATTAACATAATTAGCTGAACTAACATTTATCGTAAACATTTCATATTCTTTTATTTCTTCAAGTACCTTTTCAGCTTCTACCTTAAGCTTAAATATTCCATTAGTCCTACTCTTATCCCTAATTGCATAATATTTAGCTGGATATTTTGCTAAAAACTTTTTAACTTTATCTTCTTCATGGGACTTAAATAATTCTTCGGGAAATTTATTTAAACCTAACTTATTAATCATATCGATACTTTCTAATTTGTTATTTATAACCATTAAATCACCAACTTATGATTATATACTACTATAAAACTAAGCCCTTTTCAATATAAAAATCAACTCTAAGAATAGAATTGATTTTATTAGTGAGTTTATTCGTCTCATTTTTGCAAGTATTCCTTCCTAACTCAACTATAATATTATTGTAATATGTTAAAGCTTTTTCTTAATTTTTAATATTGTTATTAAAGCTATAATTGCCCATATAATTTGTAGTGTAAATGAAAACCACGCATCCTTTGGAAACAATCCAATTGCCATAAAAACACCAGCTATCAAATTTAAAAACTGATACAAATAACCATTTTTTATTTTATTCGTAGACAGTAATGCATAAGCAATTAAAACTAATACCATTCCAATCCATCCAATAATATCGTATATCATTACATTATTCCTCCATTAGACTCTTTATCTTATTATCATTATAACATTTAGTTAGCTAACAAACAATAAATTTTCATAGTATTATCAATCTAATTTGGATTACTAGGCTTTCTAACTTTACCATATTTCTGATCAAATTCTAATTTTGTCATATCTGTTGGAAACATTGTAATTGGTATTCTTGTACCAGGTAAAGTAATAAGTAGTATATAATCTAATATTTTACCATGTCCTTCATAACCACCTTGACATCCACAACCAGGTAATTCTATTAAGTATGCATCAGAGAAATATCCAACCCTTTTATTATCATCATTTATATAATTATCTAAATTCGCTAATAATTCTTCTGGATTTATTCTAAATATCCCATGTTTTCTTTTAGACTTATCATCAGTTAAATGACCTTTTATATGTTGTATCCTACTACTCTTATCAAAATTATCTGGATCTAACATATCTATTATACTGCCATATATTTCAACACTTAATTCATCATTACCAAGAATAGCATATAGTCGTCTCAATGCACCTTTGAAAATCACATGATTAGGAAATAATTCAATACATTTTTTATATAAACTTTCAGCCTCTAGATATCTATGTAATTTCTCATACAATCTACCTAATTCTAGCATAAAACCTGCATTTTTTGGTTCTAATAACAATAGTGTATTAAGCTTTTCTTCTGCTTCAATATATCGTCCTTGGTATATATATATCTTAGCTAATTCAAACATAGTATACAAATCATCTGGCGATTTTTCTAAACCACTAACAACTAGTTTTTCAGCTTCAATATCCTTTCCTTGCACCAAGTATACTTGAGCTAATTCACAAATAATATCCATATTATCTGAATCTGCTTTCAATTGTTGAAGAAGCATTTCTTCAGCTTTTTTTATTCTTCCATGTTTACAATAAATTTTAGATAACTCAATTATCGAATAAACATCATCAGGTTTTAATCTAATACATTCTTCTAATAATCTTTCGGCCTCTTTTCTCTTCATTTGGCTTAAACATATTTTAGCCAGCAAAAAATTAGCCTTTAGCGCATATGAACCACTTGGCTCCAATGCAATACATTCTCTTAATAATTCTTCAGCTTTAGCTTCTTCACTACATTTTAAATACAAGTTAGCTAAATTAAATATTATACCTACATTTTTTGGTTCTAATTGTCTATAATTTAAAAGTAATTCTTCAGCTTCTTTCAATCTGTCACTATTTACATAAATCTTATAAAGGTCATAAGCTACAAATGCATCATTAATGTTCAAAGCAATACCGCTTTTTAATAACTCTTCGGCTTCTTTTACTCTTCCATTATTCAAATAAATATTAGCTAATTCACGTATACAGATAGATAAATACCCATAATCTGAACCTAAATCAATTGATACACATTTTTTAAGTATTTCTTCAGCTTCTTCCAATTTTCCACAATTAATACACGATTTAGCATAATAAAACATTACACCTCTATTATTTGGGTTTGATTTAAGCATTCTTGAAATATATTTATCAGCATCATCATATCTTCCTTGACTATCATATAATTTAATTAATGCAAACATCGTTGCTTCATCATTTGAGTTTATTTCCATAATTTTCAACAGTAATTTCTCAGCTTCATCTTCTTTTCCTTGACTAATATACATTTTAGCTAACTCATGCATTGAATATATATCATTTGGTTTTAGCTCTATAATTTTTAAAAATAGTTTTTCTGCTTCTTCTTTTTTCTCTTTTCTAACATATATTTTAGCTAACTCATGCATTGAATATATATCATTTGGTTTTAGCTCCATAATTTTTAAAAATAATTTTTCTGCTTCTTCTTCTCTTCCTTGACTAATATACATTTTAGCTAACTCAAACAATGTCAATATATCATTTGGTTTTAGCTCTATAATTTTTAAAAATAATTTTTCTGCTTCTTCTTCTCTTCCTTGACTAATATACATTTTAGCTAAATCAAACAATGTCAATATATCATTTGGTTTTAGCTCTATAATTTTTAAAAATAGTTTTTCTGCTTCTTCTTTTTCCTCTTTTCTAACATATATTTTTGCCAATTCAAGCATTGAATATATATCATTTGGTTTTAACTCAATAATTTTTAAAAATAATTTTTCTGCTTCTCCTTCTCTTCCTTGACTAATATACATTTTAGCTAACTCAAACAATGCTAATATATCATTTGGTTTTAGCTCCACAATTTTTAAAAATAGTTTTTCAGCTTCTTCTTTTTTCTCTTTTCTAACATATATTTTTGCCAACTCAAACAATGCCAATATATCATTTGGTGACAAGGACAAAAGAACTTTATATATTTTAATTGCCTCACTAGTGCATTTTAAAGCTTCTAAAGACTTAGCTAAAACAAAAAGTAATCTAGCATCAATACCATTTTTTTTATTCATATTTAAATAATTATATGTAGCCTCTACGGCTACCTTAAAATTTTGCTTTTTATAATGAGACATTGCTTCATCATAATAACTTCTACTCATTTTATCACCAACCAAACATTACATAATTTCTGTTAATGCCAACTATTATACCACAAAAGTAATAAAAAAACAGCACAAAAGCTGTTTATTTTAATCTGGTGCTGAAAGCAGGAATTGAACCCGCAACCTACTGATTACGATTCAGTTGCTCTACCGATTGAGCTATTTCAGCATAAGAAGAACTATTCTTCACTTATTTCAAAAAGTTCTAATTCTCCATTTTCTTTCAATATCTTATTTACTGTTTCAGTTGCCTTGTTTAGTATTTCAGAGCATTCTTTAGCAAGTTTCATTGCTTTAGTATATTTATTAATGGCATCGTCTAAATTAACTTCTCCACTCTCAAGTTCCTTAACAATCCCATCTAATTCTTTAATTTTTTCTTCAAAACTAACTTCCTTCTTTTCCATTAGTTACCTCCATAATTTTAGCACTTATTTCGTAATCTTTTACAGATACATCTATTACATCATTCTTCTTAATAGCTTTATAATTGGTTATAACCTTACCCTCTTTTTTAACTATTGCATAACCTCTTTTTAAAGTATTCATCGGATTTAATACTTCCAATTTATTAATAATATGATCTAAATTCTGTTCTTTAAATTTATATAATATACTTGGATTAGTTAGTACATAACTATTTATATCTTTAAATAATCTTATTCGTATATTACCTAATATTGTTTTCATTTCTTTATTTAATCTATCGATTAAATAATCTAAATTCTGTTCTTTTGTTTCATACATAGCTGTTGGTTTTTTTAAAACATAACTACTGATTAAACCTTGTAAATTTTGTTTTCTAATATCTATATAATTACTTATTGTCAACGTTGATCTATTTATTGCATTTTCCAAATATGTATTTATCGTATCGATATTAGGAACCGCTAATTCTGCCGCCGCCGTTGGTGTTGGTGCTCTCAAATCAGCTACAAAATCTGCAATTGTAAAATCAATTTCATGTCCAACAGCACTAATTACTGGTACTTTCGAATTATATATAGCTCTAGCAACAATTTCTTCATTAAATGGCCATAAGTCTTCAATAGATCCACCACCACGGCCAACAATTAAGGTATCGATATCATATGTATTTGCTATTTCTATCTTTTTAACAATATCTGCTGCTGCATCAGCTCCCTGTACCAAAGAAGGAAATAAAATTGTTTCACATATTGGATATCTTCTTTTAATTGTTGTCAATATATCTCTAATTGCAGCTCCAGTACTAGCTGTTACTATTCCAATTCTTTTTGGTGTCTTAGGAATTGGTTTCTTTTTATCTTGATCAAATAATCCTTCTGCTGCCAATTTCTTTTTTAATTTTTCAAATTCAATATATAAATTACCAAGTCCATCTTGTTCCATTGTTGATACATATATTTGATATGCTCCTGTTGCTTCATATACTGAAATTTTACCCGTAACTAATACTTTCATACCATCAGCTGGTTCAAATTTTAAGCCACCAGCCTGATAAGAAAACATTACCGCATTAAGTCTACTATTTTCATCTTTCAAAGTAAAATACAAGTGTCCCCTTGTATGTGCTTTAAAATTAGATATTTCCCCTTTTAAATAAACTTTATTTAAAAAGAGATTATCATCCATAATTCCCTTTATATAATGATTTAGTTCACTTATTGTAATATATTCATTGTTCATATTACACCTACGAATTCTTTTGTTTCATTTTATAATTATGATAAACTTTATCTAAAACTCCATTTATCATCTTACATACTTTATCATCAGAATATTCCTTACTAAGCTCTACAGCCTCATCTATACATGTAACTCCTGGAGTATCCGTTTCCATAATTTCATATATTCCGATTCTAAGAATAGCTTGATCAGTAAATCCAAGTCTTGAAATATCCCAATTTTCTAAATACTTATTGGCAAGTTCATCTATTTTTTTTCTGCCATCTAATACCCCTTTTACCAAAGTATTAACAAACTTACTTTTTTCTTCCATTTGTTCATCTATTATATCTTTAATATCATAACTTATATCATTATTTTCATATAAAAAAGCCTGATATAAAATTGTCATTGCCTTATATCTCTGTTCATGTCTTGTCATAATAGATCACCCACCTACTTAATAATAACACAAAATTAACACTTTGTCATAGTTTTTAAAGAAAAAACTAAAGAATTTAGTGATTCTTTAGTCTAATTACACATTAATACATATTTTACTTCTTCAATTGCCTTTGTCGATTTATTCCTAGTCATTTTAATCATTCTTGTTTTTAAATCAGTAGCAATATTATTATCTAAATATCCATAATCAATCAAGCTTTCCACCGTAATACATATGCTTTCATCATCTTTAAACAAATTATATTCCGTAGCATAACTCTTAGCAGCTGCATATACTTGATTATCACTTACTTCATCTAATTGAACCACCGAAGCTGAAAACGTATTTCTAACAACAAATACAAGTACAACTAAAAAGACTCCAATTATTACTAACCCCGCTAATAATTCAATTAGCGTAAATCCTTTTTTATTCATCCTTCACCTACTTTTATTTATTCTTCATAACGTAATTATATGCATCTTTTACCATATCAGACAAACCTAACTCTGCCTCCCAATGTAATTTGCTTTTTGCTTTGCCTGAATCAGCATAACATGTTGCTATATCGCCTTCACGTCTAGGTGTTATTTTATATGGAACTTTAACTTTATTTTCTTTTTCAAAAGCCTTAATCATATCTAAAACACTATATCCATTACCAGTTCCTAAATTAAAGTAATCTATTCCATTATGCTTATTAAGATATTCTAAAGCTTTAATATGCCCCTTAGCTAAATCTACAACATGAATATAATCTCTAACGCCTGTTCCATCATGTGTATCATAGTCATCTCCAAAAACATTTAAACATGGCAATTCTTTATTAGCTACTTTAACAATATATGGCATTAAATTATTAGGTATGCCATTTGGATCTTCACCAATTAAACCTGATTTATGAGCACCAATAGGATTAAAATATCTTAATATAGATACTCCAAATTCACTATCTGAAACACATAAATCTTTTAGTATACCTTCAATAAATAACTTGGTTGTACCATATGGATTTGTTGTTTGGAGTCTTGCTGTTTCCTTAATTGGCAATTCTTCTGGATCACCATATACTGTAGCTGAAGATGAGAATACTATTTTCTTTACCTTATACTCTTGCATTACCTCAAGTAAGATAATTGTTGAACCAAGATTATTATGATAATAAAGTAATGGTTTCTCTACCGATTCTCCAACTGCTTTATATCCTGCAAAATGCATTACAGCATCAATTTTATTTTCTTTAAATACCGTTCTTAATCCTTCCTTATCAAGTAAATCAAGTTCATAAAATTTTACTTTTTTACCGGTTATTTCTTCTATTTTATCAACTACACTTCGTTTAGAATTAGAAAGATTATCAACGATAATTACCTCATAACCATTATCTAATAATTCAACTGTTGTATGACTACCAATATATCCTGTTCCACCGGTTACTAAAATTGTCATTATATCACTCCTTTAGAAAAAACTATTAATAAGTTTATTAATAGTTTGTGCTCTTCATCTCAAAGTATGACTGTGGATGATTGCATGTAGGACACACTTTAGGTGCTACTTTACCAACGTGAACATGTCCACAATTTCTACATACCCAAACAACAGATTCCTCTTTGTTGAAAACTGTTTCATTCTTAATATTTTGAAGCAATTTATTATATCTTTCTTCATGTTCTTTTTCAATTGCACCAACTGCTTTAAATAATCTTGCTATTTCAGAGAAACCTTCTTCTTCTGCCTCTTTAGCAAAATCAGCATACATTTCTGTCCATTCATGATTTTCTCCATTAATAGCATCGTTTAAATTAGTAATAGTATCTGGTACTTCACCACCACAAAGTAACTTAAACCACATTTTAGCATGTTCTTTTTCATTACCAGCAGTTTCTTCAAATATTGCTGCTATTTGTTCATAACCCTCTTTTTTTGCTTTAGAAGCATAATAAGTATATTTATTTCTTGCCTGGCTTTCTCCAGCAAACGCTGTCATTAAATTTGCTTCTGTTTTACTTCCTTTTAAATCTTTCATTTTTCACATCTCCTTAACTATTTTTCTATATCATCTAAATATTCATCTATTGATAACATCTTATCATCAATGGTCTTTAGTGATTTTAATTCTTTATTGATAATTATTTTATTATCAGATTCTTCTTTGACATTAGTAATAACATTCTCATTACTAGTTAATTTACTTACAATATGTGTATTAATAATTCTATCTTTGACAATAAATGATCCATTACTTGGTCTATCCATAATTGCTATCTCGGTTAATTTTACTCGCTTAACTTCAGCAATCGAAGTTACTTCTATTTCTTCTTTTGAAGAAACTAAATAACAATCAATTATCTTACTTGGATTACTCTTAATTTCCTTCATTAAAAGTATTCCTCTATTTGCTCTACTTGTTTTATCAATTTCACTAAGTCTAAGTCTTTTAGCAGTTCCTTTATCAGTAACTATAGTAATATATTCCGTATCACTAGCAAATAACATACTACTTACAACTTCATCATCTTTTAACTTAATTGATTTAACACCACTAGCTCTAATACCAACAACACTTACCTCATCGATAGAATACCATAATCCATATCCATTTTTAGTAGCAACAAAAACATCACTATAATTACTATAATCAACTGATACGACCTTATCATTTTCTTGCAACTTAATCATACCAATTTCTTTTGTATATCTACCAACTTTAAAGTCACTAAGTTTAGTTCTCTTTACCATTCCTAATTTAGTAAATGTCGTCACATAAGTATCTGATTCAAAATCATATACTGGCATAGCACCAATTACTTTTTCTTCTGCATCCATCATGACAATATTACTAACATGTTTACCCATATCTTTCCATTTTAATTCTGGAATTTCATATACTGGTAAGAATAAATAATTGCCCATATCAGTAAATACTAATACTGTCTGCGTAGTATTTATATTATATAAACCAATTACAAAATCACCATCTTTTAGTCCTGTTTCTTCAGTATTGGCTTCATAACTTCTGACACTTACTCGCTTAATATATCCATCATTAGTAACTACAACAATCGTATCTTCTTTAGGTATCATACTTGTTGTATCTATCTTTATATCTTCTACTTCAGAAATAATTTCAGTCTTTCTAGGCGTTGCATATTCCTTCTTAATTTTCTTAAGTTCTTCTTTAATAACCATATTAAGTTTTTCTGGACTAGCCAAAATTTCCTCTAACATAGCCATTATTTTCTCTAGGTTTTTCTTTTCCTCTTCTAAAATAACAATATCAGTATTAGTCAATCTATATAATTGTAAATTAACTATTTCTGTAGCCTGTTCTTCAGTAAAATCATATAGATTTACTAAATTAACAATTGCATCAGCTTTATTTTTACTAGCACGAATTGTTTTAATAACTTCATCTAAAATCGATATAGCTTTCATAAGTCCTTCAACTATATGATATCTTTTTTTAGCATGAGCTAAATCAAAATTACTTCTCTTTGTAACTACTTCTTTCTGATGAGCTATATATGCATCTAATATTTGTACTAATCCTAATTGCATTGGTCTACGATTAACAATAGCAATCATATTATAATTATAACTTATCTGTAATTCTGTATTCTTATATAAATAATTTAAGATATTCTGACTATTAGCTTCTTTCTTTAAATCGATTGTTATCTGTAATCCACTTTTATCAGATTCATCTCTAACTTCAAGAATACCATCTATTTTCTTATCGATTCTTATTTCATCAATTCTTTTAACTAATAATTGTTTATTAACTTCATAAGGAATTTCAGTAATAACTATTTTATTCTTTTCAGTTTGAATTTTACTACGAATAATTATTTTCCCTCTACCAGTTTCATACGCCTCATGTATTCCACTAGCTCCAATTGCTTGTCCACCAGTAGGAAAATCTGGTCCCTTAACAAAATTTAATAATGTATCTAATCTACTATTAGGATTATCTATTCTGTAGATTGTAGCATCGATTACTTCACCTAAATTATGTGGTGGAATATTAGTTGCGTACCCAGCTGAAATACCAGTTGTACCATTAACTAACAAATTAGGAAATCTACTTGGTAATACCGTTGGTTCTAATAATGTATCATCATAATTTGGTGCAAATATAACCGTATCTTTATCGATATCCCTAAGCATTTCATTACTTATCTTAGCCAATCTAGCCTCAGTATAACGACTAGCAGCTGCTGAATCTCCATCGATTGATCCATTATTACCTTGCATATCGACAAATGGTTCACGCATCTTCCAATCTTGACTCATTCTGACAATAGCATCATATATTGATGAATCTCCATGTGGATGATATTTACCCATAACATCACCGACAGCTCTAGCTGATTTTTTATATGGCTTATCATAGGTATTTTTTTCTCTATACATTGAATATAGTATTCTTCTTTGAACTGGTTTCAAACCATCCCTAACATCTGGAATAGCTCTATCCTGAATGATATACTTTGAATATTTACCAAATCTTTCACCCATTATTTCCTCAAGTGAATATTCGTAAATACGTTTAAGCTCTTCTTTCATGCTATCACCCTAGACTTATAATAACATAATTTGAAAGTACTTTCAAGGAATTAGACATTAGTTTATTATGATATTTGACAAAAAATATCAATTGTAATCACAATTGATATTCACTTATACCCTATTAAAATAGTTTATCAAATATAAAAGAATCAAAATAATTAAAAGTACTCCGAATATTAACATCAATATCTTAAAGAAAAATTTCCCACTACCACTATCATTTACTTCTTCTTCTTCCTCTTCTTCTTCATCTTCATCTGGTTCTTCATATTCTTTATCTTCAAAATCTTTCTTACTAAACTTATAAGCACTACTATAAAAATCAACAGTCATATCGCTATGTGACAATTCTTCTTTTATCGGCGCACTTACTATTGTTTTCTCATCATTACCCTTTAAATCAGATAATATTTCAAGTGACAAATTAGCAGTCTTCATTAATGATTCATCTTCATAGTCATCATCATCTTTAATATCATCAAATATTTCTTTAACTTGTTCAATATTAGTTCTTGTATTATCAAGCTTAAGTTTTTTAAGATAATCATCACTAATCAACGATGGTTCTACTAAATCTATTTTCTTTTTTGTCGTTACAGCATTATTTAAAAGTTCATTTATATCGTATATTTCATTTTCCTTTTGTTGTTCCTCAATTACTCTTTCTTTTCTAATAACTGTATTGTTAGTATTCATCTTATTATTAGTAATCTCATCATAATCTTTCATTTTTCGATATTCATCTCTACTAGTAATTTCCTTCTTTAATTCTGATGGATTAATCTCTCTAGCATTGGAAGGAATAACCAAGTTTTCAAAATTATCATAAGCATTATATATCTGTCTATATAATTCTTTATTCTTATCACTTCTAGTAGGTAGATTATCTTGTTCTTTATACTTATCCATTCGTGAGCCCATAGATTTCACCTTCTATACACAATAATAATATCACACTTTTTTCTTAACTAAAACAAATTTTATTGATTTTTTTATAATTTACACTTATAATTAACTTGTGTATAAATTTAGAAAGAAGGAATGAATATGAAAGTAAAAGTTAATCAAGATAAATGTATTGGTTGCGGTAATTGTGTTGCCTTAACTGAAAGTCAAATATTTGACTTCAATGATGATGGCTTAGCTAATGCTATTGTTGATGAAGTACCAGCTGAATTAGAAGAAACAGTAAAAGAAGCTATGGCAGAATGTCCTACAGAAGCTATAGAAGAAGTAAAAGAAGTAAAAGAAAAAGAAGAAAAATAGAGCTAAGATGATGTATCCTGTTTAGTTGACACGTATTAAAAAATAATACGTGTTTTCTA